>JAGLWV010000116.1 GCA_023133225.1 Candidatus Aminicenantota bacterium
CATGGGCTGCGGCCTCGCCGCTACGGCAATCTCGACTCGTGAATAATCCAAGCTTATTAAGAACGAGGAGTTTTCACTTCTATTGTCCCTTCCAGCTTAATATCCCCGGCACGGATAACAACAGTGTATTTTCCGGGCCTCACTAATCTGGCACCCCGTTCATAAACAGTTGGAGCTACTTTTCCTCTTTTTGGGCTCAAATCCCACTCGGCTCTATTTATTCCTGGATCATTTGTTCCGGTCAGTTCTTTAATGACCTTGCCGGATTCATCCAGGATAGAGATCTTTACCTTGTTTGTTTTCTTCAAATAGTAGTGAATGACAGCTTTTTTCCGGGTTTCCAGAGCCCAATCTCCCCTATAATCTCTGCTGTGTGGCAGTATAGCCGGTCTGATATCGAACAGATGAGCTTCTTTTCCGACATTTATCTCATTAAATTTTTGGATAGGATCAATATCCAGAATAAACGCGCTTCTTCCATGGGTTCCGATTACCAGTTCATTATCCCTGGGATGTACAGCAATGTCATGCACCGGGGTTGTGGGTAAATTGTTACAGAGCGAATGCCATGTTTTTCCGGCATCCAGTGAGGCATAAACACCTCCGTGGTCAGTTCCAATATAGAGAATATTTTTATTATGGGGGTCTTCCCTGATAACATTTATTGGTTCAGATGGGAAATTGCCTGCAATGGATTTCCATGTCTGTCCATAATCGGTCGACCTGTACAGGTATTTCTCAAAATCATCTTCACGATATCCGGTCAACGAGACATAAACCGTGCCTAAGTTATGGGAGGAAGCAACCACACGGCTTACCCATTTGTCGGGAAGACCTTTATTGATCTTGGTCCAGTTCACTCCATCATTTTGGGTGATATGGACATATCCATCATCTGTACCGACATAGATCAAACCAGGCTTTAAAGGTGACTCGCTTACCATGGTAATTGTTCCATGGGGGACATTGCCCTGTCTTTCCGGACCGGGATCTGTTGTTAAATCCGGGCTTATACAGGACCAGCTATCTCCTCTGTTCAGGGATTTGAAAAGCTTGTTGGCTCCGTAATAAAGGGTGAAACGATTGTGATGTGAAATAAAAAAAGGAGTCATCCAATTGTAGCGAAGAGCCGGTTCTCCTTTTTTCGCTCTAGGTTGAATATTCTTTGTTTTTCCGGTTTTTATGTTTTTTCGTTTAAGACTTCCAAATTGCTGCTCATAATAGATGATGTCGGCGTTACCTGGTTCGACCAGCGTGAAATATGAATCTCCGCCCCCCCAGATATCGATCCAAACATATTTCCAGGGATCTTCAATACCATCCTCGAGGTCCCGGTTGCCGGGCCCGTAAAGTGCAGCATTATCCTGGGTGCCTCCATAGACATTATATGGATCATCCATGTCTACGGAGATCGCATAGAATTCAGCGATAGGAAGATTGTTCACATGAAGCCAGCTTTCTCCCCTATCGCTGGAAATAAAGAAGCCACCATCATTTCCAAGAAGCAATCGGTCGGGATTTAACGGGTCGATCCAGAGGTCATGCTGATCAAGATGTAGAGCTCTGGTGGGATGGTGATAAAGATGTACAACTGTCCCTCCAAGCCTTTTAAATGTTTCTCCCCCATCTTTTGACATCATGAGATTCACTCCTAAAACATAGATGGTATTTTTTTCGTCAGGAGAAACTCTGATGTCCCCGAAAGAATAATTAATACCGGCAAAAAAATCACCTGTGCTGACTTTTTTCCAGCTCTCTCCTTTATTATCTGAACGATAGATTTCTCCGCCGATCCTACCTCTGGATCTCTTTTCTTTCTTCAATCTAGGGCGGGGAGACTGGTTATCCAGCACAGCATAAATCACATCCGGATTTGAAGAGGAAACATCAAGGCCGATGCGCCCGATGTATTTTCCCGCAGGGAATCCATTGGTCAATCTCTTCCAGGTGCAGCCGGCATCGGTTGTTTTGTAAATCCCGCTTCCTTCGCCGCATATGACATTATTCCAGGCCTTTCTATCCCTTTCCCAGGATGCAGCATACAAAATCTTGCTGTCAGACGGATCCATCACAACATCGACAACACCTACCCTGTCATTTATATAAAGACTTTTCTGCCAGGTCTTCCCTCCATCCGTAGTTTTAAATAATCCTCTTTCCACGTTAAACGTGTACTGACGGCCTAAAGCTGCCACATAGACGATGTCAGGTTCCTTAGGGTCGATGACCACTCTTCCAATGTGGTGAGTATCGATAAGACCCATGTTTGACCAGGTTTTTCCACCGTCTTTGGATTTAAAAATGCCGGTTCCTGCAAAGGAACTCCTGGCCATAAGGTTCTCACCTGTCCCGACCCATATAATATTAGGATCTGATTTCGAAACCTCAATATCTCCAATGGCAAAAGTAGATTCATGTTCGAATATCGGATCCCAGGTTATTCCATTATTGACCGTCTTCCATATGTTTCCTGAGCCGGCTCCAACATATATCGTAGAATTATAGCCGGATGGACAGGCAATAGTCTCGATTCTTCCCCCCTGAAGCTTTGGGCCCACTGTTCTCCATCTCAGGTTCTTAAAAATCGATTCGTTTTTCATTTTGAGATGATGCTCCCATGATCTCATCCGGGCTTCAGGGGTGGTGGGACCTGCTTTTAGCTGACGGGCATCAACAGGTGACAAGAAATTGAAACTTAAAAGGAAGATACTCAAAAAATAAAGAGGGAAAAAATTTCTTTTCATCAGATGCTCCTCTTATAACCGGATGTGATAGATAAAACATCCGGTACAAAATACCATTTATCCTGTAAAAAGAGAATTGATTGTAAGACATATAGCACAGTGAATTTTCGAGGTCAAAAGCGGGGAGGCAAACCAGGAGGAAAGATAAGCACTGGGCTCTTTTTAAATATCCTCAGATAACAGACAGAACACCTCTGACATAGCCGAGCGATTCCGCCACACCGGGAAGAGGATCATCGGCATCTTTTTCAAATTCAAAGGACACGGTCCCCTTGTAGTTCAGTCTGAGCAATGTGCGGAGGAACCTGGGGATATCAATGACACCTCGACCGATCTCCACCGTCCTCCCTTCTTTTGAAGCAGCAGAGACATCCTTGATATGGACATCGAGCAACCGGTCGGCATACATCTCTGCTGATTCGGATGGGTCGATACCTGCACGCTGGGTGTGCCCTATGTCGATACATAATCCAATGCGATGGTCCAGTTCTCCGATCTTCTCATATGCGCTTTCGGGCGTAGGATAGCGCTTATCACCCGGGCCGTGATTGTGGATAGCCAGCTCGATATCGAACTCTTGAACTTTCCTGTTCACCAGATCCAGAAGATCATGGTTTGGAACTCCGATGATCACTTTCATTCCCGCTGTTTGAGCGTAGTTAAAGGCACGATGAACTTCCTCTTCATTGCTCATATAAACCACACCACAGCCGTAAAGATCGATGCCGGCATTTTTCACCTTTTCAGAAACCGCCTTTATCTCATCCTCCGTGCTCTCCAAAGGCAGATGAAAATCCTTAAAAGCTATTCTTTGCAGCCCGAGCCTCTTTGTCATGGCCAGGGTATCTTCCAGGTTAAAATTCCGGAATGAATAGGATGCCATGCCCAGATTCAGCCTCGTTTGCTCTTTTTTTGTTTTTTCCGGGCTGCTTTTTGAGCACGCCCCAATGAAGGACGACAATGGCACAGCAGCCATTCCCATCCCGGCCCGCTTGATGAAATGTCTTCTTGTTGTTTTTTCCATGGTCATCTTCCTTTTGAAGAAAACTTATCATAAAAAGGGTCGCATCTCAACATTTGACATTTCTCTCTCTTATCTTTAAATTGAGGATAAGTTTCTTTCTCTTGATTAATAATGTCAAATGTTGAGACGCGACCCCAAAAAAAGAAAAATTCAAGCCATGCAAAATAAACTCAAAGGAAGCGCTTTAGCGGTCATTGCTCTCCTCATAACAATTTCGTTTTCCTGTACCTCAAAACAGGACAGCGGGCCGGCCTCGAAATCCACGAATTTTCCTAACACCCTCACGGAACAAGAGAAAGGAGAGGGTTGGGTACTTCTTTTTGACGGGAAAACCTTCAATGGCTGGCGTGGCCTCGGCAGGAACACAATCCCCGAAGGTCACTGGGCAATTGAGAATGGAGCAATTAAAAAAGTGCCAAGCCGTGAAGTACCGCTCCAGGAAGATGGACAGCCTTTGAAGGGAGGCGATATCATGACCATCCGCTCCTTTGAGAATTTCGAGCTCTATCTGGAATGGAAAATCAGCCCTGCTGGTAACAGTGGTATCAAGTATAACGTATCAGAGGAGATGTCGACATCGTATCCCCCAAAGTATGCAGCGCTTGGATTCGAATATCAAATACTCGATGACGAAAAGCATCCCGATGCAAAGAACGGTACAAACAGAACGGCAGCAGCGCTTTATGACTTGATTGCACCTGAAGGCAAAAAGCTTAAATCTATTGGTGAATTTAATACGGCTCGAATCGTATTCAGCGGCAATCACGGAGAACACTGGCTTAATGGAGTAAAGGTCCTGGAATATGAGTTAGGAACTCCTCAAATGGACACTTTTCTTGCCGCGAGTAAATACAGGGATATTCAAGGATTTGGCAACAAGCGCAATGGATATATTGTAATACAGGATCATACAGATGCGGCCTGGTTCCGCACTATCAAGATTCGTGAATTAAAGCCATTTTAGGCTTATCTTCAGGTTCACGGGCTACTTTTAAAAGAGTGGGCCTGTGGCTGGAAAGGGAAGGTTAATATGAGCAAAAAAAAGATCACACGTCGGGATTTTGTCAAGACAGTAGCGGCCGGTGCAGCCGGTGCGGCATTTGCTATGCCCGCTGCAAGCTACCGTCGGATTATTGGTTCCAATGATCGTGTACGGGTAGGGATTGTTGGCTTCTCTGACCGTGCGCGGAACTCTCTTATCCCTGCCATGCAGAATTATGCCCAGACATTCAATTTTGAGTTTGTGGCTGTCTCGGATATCTGGAGTCTGCGAAGGAGTAAGGGAATAGCTTTTCTGGAAGAAAGTGCTGGACGAAAGATTGCCGGAATGCGAAACAACGAGGAGCTTTATGACTCGGGAATGGTGGATGCTGTGATCATCAGCACAGCTGACTTCCAGCATGCGCTGCACTGCATCGAAGCTGTAAAAGCGGGCTGCGACGCTTACGTCGAAAAGCCTTTTGCCAACACCATGGAAGACGCACGTGAATCACTTAAAGCGGTTGAGAAAAGCGGCAAGATCGTTCAGATTGGGACTCAACGCCGAAGTGCCAGCAACTACATCCAAGCAAACAACTTTATCCGCTCGGGCCGATTTGGTGAGATTGTTGCGGTGGATATGACCTGGAACGTAAACCAGCCGGGCCGCTGGAGGCGGCCACAACTTGTGGCAGTTCTCCGCAAAGAAGATGTTGACTGGAAGCGGTTTCTCATGAATCGTCCCTATGAGCCCTGGGATCCGCGCAAATACATCGAATACCGCCTCTTCTGGCCGTATTCCTCCGGAATCCCATGCCAGTGGATGGTACACCAGATTGATACAGTTCACTGGTTTACAGACCTCCCACACCCGCGAAGTGTCGTGGTTAACGGCGGGCTCTATCTGTGGAAGGACGGGCGGAAAAACTTTGACACACTCACGGCTGTTTTCGATTACGGTCCTCTCAACAATACGTCCGGAGGCTTTCAAGTCGCGTACTCTTCCCGGCAGACAAATTCGGCCGGAGGGACCAAAGAATTATATTTTTCTAATGGCGGCACACTTAACCTGGAGACAAACAAGATCACCTCCGAAGGCGGACTAACCCGGAAGATGGCTGAAGCCATGGGCTTGAAAGAAAACCTGCTGCCGGAAATGCCAATTGCTGAATCAGGAGGAGTGGAAACAGCCGCAAACACAGGGACCGATAATGCCACTTATGCACACATGCGGAACTGGATGGAGTGCGTGCGCAAGCGCAAGAAGCCAAACGCGGATATTCGTGCCGGCTACAACCACTCTGCAGCGCTATGTATGACGATCGCTGCAATGTTTACCGGAAAGCGCGTGACATTCAACGACACGAAACAGGAGGTTGTGATCAAATAAACTGAGGGATTATCACGGCACTGCAGTCGATTGACCCGGTTTCCAACCAGCCATGCTATCAAAAACTTCTTTGAGTATCCTCACGCAATCATCTATTTGCGCTTTGGTATGCATCGAAGAAACGGAGAGTCTCAACCTGGTTTTATTCCTTGATACAGCGGGATAAGCGACAACACCTGTGTATAATCCTTTCTGTTGAATCCTCTTGCTTATTTCACGCAGTCTTAGATCGGCTCCCGCCATGACCGGCACAACCTGTGACTTAGTATTTGCAATATCAAGCCCGACTTCTTTGAGCTTTGTATGCATATACCTTGTATTATCCCATAATTTATCAAGTTCAGATTTGTCTCTGCCGAATATCTCAAGCACTTTGAGTATACCGGCTGCGGTATGTGGAGCCATGGCACATGAGAAAACATAAGACCTCGCAACCATCCTCAGATAAGCCATCAGTTTCTCTTTTCCCGCGGCATATCCTCCAATGGCTCCAAATGATTTACTAAAGGTGCCGATAGAAATGTCGACCTCCTCCTCAAGGCCAAAATGTTCTGCCACTCCTCCCCCCTTTTCACCAAAGATCAAAGAAGCATGAGCTTCATCGACCAATATCTTTGCCCCGTATTTTTTGCAGACGGGGATTATCTCAGGAAGGTTTGCGAGGTCTCCATCCATACTGTAGACGCCTTCCACACAAACAATAACCCTTTTTGTATTTAAACCTTTAAGAACTTTTTCCAGCTGCCTTGGATTATTATGGGCAAAAATTTTTATATCGGCTCCGGATAATCTGACTCCATCATATATGGAGGCATGAGACACAATATCCAAGACAGCAACATCTCCAGGTCTTAATAGCCCTGATAATACTCCCAAGTTGGTAGCATATCCAGTCGAGAATACTATTGCCGACTCTTTTCCTTTTATTTTTGCTATTTCTTCCTCCAGCATCCTTAATTGATCATAGTATCCACTGAGCAACGGTGCGGAAACAGCCCCTGTTCCAAATTCGCTAATGGTGCTCTGCACAGCCTTGATCACTTCAGGATGAAGGGAATATCCAAGGTAATTGTAAGAGCAAAAATTTAAAAATCTTCTTACCGCATTGGCATTTCTGTCAAAAACTTCAAATTCCGACCCCGGACGAGACATTATTGGCTGGCCATAAACCATATACTTCTTTCTTACAGCGTCAGACAAACACTCCCAGAAATAATCGGCTACTTCAAAGATGTCATCGCTTTCAAATCCCTGGAAGTCAACCAATGAGTAGTCATCACAATTTATTCTTTTTCCTTCAAGATCATCTTTTTTCAAGGCCATCTTGTTCTCCTGTCATGATAAAAATCCATCTGATAAAAATTCTCTTTTATATCGTCTTTTTGAAAACTCTTCTTCCTGGAGATGTCTCTCGATACGCCACCTATTTTATTAAAAAATCCACGTTTTTGCCAAGAAAATATGCTACTTTGGACGAACGCCTCCATTTTTTTCAAATTTTGACAAGCTCTTCGATCTTAAACGGACGCTTCTGCTCGATACTGCGGCAAGCGGCGATTCCGATCAGGACGGACAAGGCTCCTTCACGGCTCCCTGCATGCTGTCTCAGCAGATCCGGTCCTGGCTTGCGGAAGATTCTATCCTGCATGATCTGGTCGGCGCCCCAGTGACCGCTTCCTCCTGATTTAATACTCGAAGTCTTGCTTTTTTTAAAATTATGTGTGATCCGAAAATCGGCCAGGCTAGGAATTTTCCAGGGCTGTCTGTGGTAGATACGGGCATCCAGCCTCCCTTTTGTACCGTTGAACCCGACAAAATATCCTTCATAGGGCATAAAAGCGTTTAACGAATAGCTCATCGTCACGCGATTATGATACTGCACCTGGACATTCATCGTATCCCAGATGTTTATCTTTTTTTGGAAGACACAGGCATCCCGGATATAGCCATCCTCAGATTCCGCTTTGACATACAAATTCATGTAATGTTCATTCGTGGTGATATCCCAGAAAAACTCGCACGTGCTCTTGTGCGGGCAATTCATGCATCGCACATTTCGGACAAGACCGTTGTATCCGTATTTACGTAAAATCCCGTAGGCGTTCACTTCCACCGGTTCGGCTGAAAGCCACCAATTCATAAGGTCAAAATGATGTGTTGCTTTATGGACAAGAAGGGAACCCGAAAATTGTTTAAAGGCATGCCAGCGACGAAAATAAGAAGCGCCATGATAAACATCAAGGTAGTAATTAAAATCAACCGAAGTGATATCACCGATTTCACGGGACATAAGGATTTTTTTTATTCTTACGGCCTCTGGGCTGTATCTGTAATTAAAAGTTACGATCAGCTTCTTTCCTGTCTTTTTTTCTGTGTCTATAATATCCTGGGTCATTTTTTCATCTGTTGCCATGGGTTTTTCTGTTATCACATCGCATCCCATCCTCATGGCCATGCAGATATACTTGGCATGAAAACTGTCCATTGTGGTTACAATCACAGTATCAGGATGTCTTTCCTCGATCATTTGTTTAAAGTCAGTATAAGTGCCACACTTTGCACCCATAAAGTTTTTTGCATATTCCATACGCTTGGGATTGATATCACAAAGGCCAACCATTTCCAGAACATCGCTATATTTTGCAATGAGGGTTTTTCCCCAGAGAGAGCTTCCCCGGACCCCTGTTCCGACCAGAGCAACTTTTAATTTTGCACCTGCGGGTTTCCCCCATACAGATCCTGTTTTCAGCAAGGGAAGACTTGCCGCAGCCAGAGCCGCTCCGACCGACGAAGATAAAAATTTCCGGCGGCTGAGTTCATTTTTTTTCTTGGCCATTAAAAACTCCTTCAAAATATATTTAACAGCATTTCTCCTTTGTAGCTTCTACCACAGGAGAAAAAGGATGTCAAAAAAGACGAGTTTGATGAAATGGCAGGGGGGAATTATTCCAGGATTTCAGCGGCTTTTTTGGAGAGGGGCATTCTTCTTTTTATAAACTCAGAGGAATCCGGCGTTAAGAGTTCTTTTATTTCAAGGTATTTTCTTTTGCCCTTTCCTGTGATCTTCTTCTCTTTTACCTTATCCCATGGGATAAATTTCATATGAAACAGAATTCCATCAGAGCCTATATAACCATTCCATCTGGGGGTAAAGACTAATAAAAAGATGAGGATCAAAAGCCTGAAGTAGCCGGAGTTGGATTCTGGTTCTGAAAAGATCTGATACATGCACCACAGGAAATAAGCAAACAGGACAGGAAACACAAACCAGTTAAAAGGAAAATTAAAATTGTAGAATGAAGACCAGCTTGCCTGTATCTTCCCCAGGGATTTCTTTTTAATCTTTAAGCTCCACAGGTTAAAAAGAAAAAAGGCAAAGGCCAGGAAGAATAAGACAAGGTAAGCGGCAATAATAAAAGCACTCATTTATCCCCCTCCCTCAATTTTCCTGAATCATTAAAAAAATTGAGTATCTCCTTTTTTTGCTTCTCGTTTAAAGGGAAAACATATTTTTTTAAAATTCTATTCTCCCGCTCAAAAAGTAGAATAGCTGCACCCTTCTTAGAAAATATCTTAAAGCCATGGGAATGGTCAAGGACAATCGGACATGTAATGTTATTAGCCTTGAAAAATCCTCTGGACTTCTTCTCAACAATCCTGCGGTAGACCTCTCTCCTTTCTTTTTCCTCAGGATTGTCATAAACGATAATTCCCCAGACCATATTCTCTCGAGACGGATAAGGCAAAAATTGGTAAAAATCAAGAAAAGAATTCAGACAGGGAGAGCATATAAGATTATCATATTTGACTATGAAAAGGACAAGCTTATCGGACGGGAGGAATTCTAAGGGTCTATTTTGCAGGCCAGTTGTGTTTCCTAAGCAACTGAAAAAAAGTAAAATTAACACCGTACTAAAACAACGGTGAATTCGAAATTTCTTTTCATAAAATTGGCTCATGGCCCGGCTCCATTTATCTATTGATATAATTCACCTTGTATTTTTTTAAAGTTACTCCTTCATTGGCTCTTGAATAAAGATAATCCTGACCATCTATGTATATGCAGTGACTCCAGTCAGGGAGGGTAAAAGTGGCTAACAGCTTGCCTTCGGAGCTGAGAACATACACATCCTGGCTGGGATTTTTCGAAAAACTTCCACCAAGGACAAACACATGTCCTTTGCTGTTCAGAGCAATATCTTTATAGGCGAACCCAGAGGGAAGCAAAAAATTATGCACTTTTTTCTTTTTGACTTTTTTTATGTCCAGTAACCCCTTTGACCATATCTTTTTCCCCTCAGGATTTATTTTTTCGATCTTATCCTGGTGACAGTAAGCAAGATAGAGATAGCCCTGAGGATCAAATTGAATCTCTACCGTATCCATCATCAAAGGAGTTTTTTTATCTGCATATTCGATCTCACGGGTAATCTCTCCTTTTGAATTATAAATAAAAATCTTTCTCCCCTTCGTGAAGTCCATTGAGAGTGTGGAGACCGCAATCTCAGAATCAGAAATGACCTTAAAATCGCTTACAGGAATAAGAATCGGTATTTTGTTTTTGTAAGTCAGATCTTTGTCAAAAACTTGAATTCCAAAAATATTTTGATCTGAGACATAGAGAAAATGCTCCGAGCTGTCTATAAATCTGGGAGCCAAAAATTCACCCGGACCCCGTCCCTTTCGGCCGGTCTTTTTAACAAGGTTTCCCCGTTCATCAAAAATTTTTATCGAATAATCCATGGCATCCGTGACATAAATACGTTTACTGGAATCTGCAACAATCCCCACCAACATGAACAGATCATCATCATCCAAACTGCCGATGGAAAGGACTTCCTCCAGAGAGATTTTAAGACGGTCTTTTCCCCACATGAACACAACAAGCGAACAAAGAACACCTATCAGAAGTAAAGCTTCAAACAGGCGTATTATGCCCCTTCTTCGAGCTCTGGTGAATGTATTAAGCGATCTTTTCCTTAAAAGTTTCATGCTCCACCCTCCTTTCACTTATCCTGAATTATTCATAAAATATGCCGACACTTTCATTTATCTTCAATAATATCAATTGGCTGTATTGCGTTCTATAATATATGACGGCTCAAATGGAATTTTTTCTCAAAGAGAGGGACATTCCCCAAAGTACCAGCCTTTGAATATGATCTCGTGAAGGATGGCACTTTAAGGGAATGTCCCTTCCTACTTGAACTTTTCCTGATGAAAACGTCCCTATTTTTCCGGGAGGTGCTTCTCGACATACTTTTTGCAAAAAACCCAGCCGTAAGCACAATAAATTACTTTTTGAGGATCCAGAATAATAAGTATCAGGTTGTCCCCCAGACACTCCATGAAGGCCTCCCCGCAACTTCTATATTCTTCTTCTCCTTCTTCTGCAGTGAGAAGAACTAAATCTACGCTCATCAAAAGCATAAAAAAAGCTAACAGGAGTGCCACTTTTTTCGTGTTCTTTTGAATTTTTAAAACCACTTTTACCTCCATTTGTTCATAAGTTACGTTTAGTCTCTTTTCCTATAAACCTTCATTAAATCTTCACATATCTCATACAAAAATCAAAACCAATCGCGCAGCCACTCATTGCAGCTACTCCAACTGCAATCCCGGCTGCAGCTCCAGTAAATATCGCTACCAATCCGCCAATTAGTCCTCCAGCAAATCCTGCAATACCGGCTAAAACCGCGCTAACGCCCGCATCGATCGTGCATTCAACTAAAGCATCTAAACATGGATTTTTTCCTGCTGACAGGTGATGGGGAGCTACAAAGAGGAAGAAAACCAATACTGCTAAAGCTGCAGCCATAATTCTCTTTCCCTTGTTTCTTTTTAAATCTTTCATTTTTAACCTCCTTTCATCTTTAAGAGCAAATTCTGTGCCATCATGAAATATAAACATTTATCAATTTAAGTTATTGATATAAATAAAGATAGAAAATCTCTGTGCTTGCTAAAAATACTTTGAATTAAAAGCGGATGTCACACTTTTCCCTGAGCTTTCTCTTTCTTTAATTATTACAATAACTTAGGAGAGGTTGTCACGGCACAAAGTGTGACATTTAGAACTTGTGCCCTCTTTAACGAAAAATGAAATACGTGCCCCAATTTTCCATCATGGGATTCGATGCAAAAAATGAGCACCTGGTTTTTTAATTAAAGGGAACTAAATGAATATCCTACGAGCGGATGAATCTGAGGGGATGGAGGAAGCGACTTTGAAGATTTAGCCTTTCCGAGCCGTTCTTCGAGGGAACCCGACGAAGTCGGGACTGAGGACTGTTTGAGCACGTAAGATTCAACCGGGCGGTCATGAGTATGGATGCGGTACATCACTGCGTGAGTTCAAATATACATGCGGAGTTCCGCAGGGCCGAGAAGGTCGGGGAGGAAATGGCGTTAAAAATCTGAATGGAGCGAAGCCATCTCCTCAGATTCACCTGCTCTTCTTCCTTATTACCAACTCAGGAATCCATTATTTTGATGAGCCCATCATGGGCACTTTTAATCCCTTTTTCCCGGCAAACTGAATCGCTTCATCATATCCAGCATCGGCATGGCGAGCCACACCTAAGCCAGGGTCAACCGTTAGAACTCTTTCCAATCTCTTCTCAGCAGAGGCCTGACCGTCTGCAACGATGACCATCCCGGCATGGATGGAAAGACCGATACCCACTCCGCCTCCGTGATGCACGGAAATCCAGGAAGCACCACATATTGCGTTTAAAAGAGCATTAAGTATCGGCCAATCAGCAATAGCATCAGAACCGTCCTTCATCCCTTCTGTCTCTCTGTTTGGCGAAGCAACCGAACCCGCATCCAGATGATCCCGGCCGATAACAATGGGGGCGCTGATCTTTCCTTTTTTCACAAAATGATTGATAACTGCGCCAAAACGTGCTCTCTCCCCATAGCCGAGCCAGCAAATTCGAGAGGGAAGCCCCTGGAATTTCACGTGTTTTTGGGCTTTTCTTATCCATCTCTCCAGAGCTTTATCTTCGGGGAATTCTTTAAGCACAGCTTCGTCGGTTAAATAGATATCCTCGGGTTTCCCTGAAAGTGCTGCCCATCGGAAAGGGCCCTTGCCGTAGCAAAAAAGTGGCCGGATGTATTCAGAGACAAAACCTGGAACATCAAAGGCATTTTCAACACCGGCCTTCTGAGCCTGGCCCCGGATATTGTTTCCATAATCAAAGGCTTTCGCGCCTCTTTTCTGCAGTTCGATCATGGCTTCCATATGTACAGCCATGGAATGATAGGCTCTCTTGATATAATCTTCAGGATCTTCTCTTCGAAGCCTCAGGGCTTTTTCATACGGGATGTCATGGGGAACATAACCATTCAGCTCATCATGGGCCGATGTCTGGTCGGTTAAAACATCAGGAGTAATTCCCCGCCTGACAAACTCGGGAAGGATATCAGCCGCATTACCAAGAAGGGCAATGGACAGTGCCTTCTCCTTCTTTTTTGCATCAAAGGCAAGCTCCAAAGCCTCATCCAAATCATTCACCATGGTATCCACATACTTTGTCTCAAGCCGTCTCTGTATTCTATCTTTATCAACTTCGATGACTACAGCAACTCCCTCATTCATGGTCACAGCCAGAGGCTGAGCGCCCCCCATGCCCCCCAATCCTGCAGTTAGAACTAATCTTCCTTTCAGAGTCCCGCCAAAATGGGCTTGGGCAACAGAGGCCAGGGTTTCGTATGTTCCCTGAAGAATTCCCTGAGTGCCTATGTAAATCCAGCTACCTGCCGTCATCTGGCCGTACATAGTCAGTCCTTTGGCTTCAAGCCTGCGGAATTCATCCCAGGTTGCCCATTTGGGAACAATCATAGAATTGACAATCAGCACTCGAGGAGCTTCAGGATGAGTCTCAAACACTGCCACCGGTTTTCCGGACTGGACGACTAATGTCTCGTCATTCTCGAGTTCCCTTAAGCTCTTCACAATAGCCTGAAAACATTCCCAGTTTCGGGCTGCTTTGCCTGTTCCGCCGTAAACAATAAGCTCCTCTGGTTTTTCCCCGACTTCAGGATCCAGGTTATTCATCAGCATCCTTAGTGCACCTTCCTGGGACCATCCTTTTGTTTGAAGCTGAGTGCCTCGAGGAGCTCTTATTTCCTTGTAATCATAATCTCTCTGGATTGCCATAACCACCTCCTCACGGTGTGGCTGTAAATATTTTGGACTTATCTATTGTTTACAGAAAACACCGGATAAGTATCTTACATCTTTGAAAAAAATTAAGGAAAAGAGTCGGTTTTTTTTATTCTATCCCTAACTCATCAATGATAAGTTTTACATAATTTTCCCTGGGAGTTATCAAGGAATAAAAATCATCTTTGATCTTCTTCACATATTCCTCAAAAAAGGTGAAATCATCCTGGTTGCTCCAGTTTTCCGTACTTAATTTTTCAAGAACCTCCTTGATGATATCCTTGTTCACAATCTCTATAGTGCATTCGGGAAGAGTGCCGGATTTTTCCTCTATCATCTTGCTGCTTCTCGAAAAAATATCTCGCAGGTCCTCTTGATATCTTATAATTTCCTGCTTCACAAAAAATTGATCTTTTGGAGATTCTGTCTGAGAAAGCTTTGTGTAAAGCTTCTTTCCTTCCTCTAAGTGACCGCTCAAGGTAGAAATGAGGCGTTCACTATCCAGGACAATTCTCTCCTTATTCTGATAATAGATAATGCCATTCTCATCATCTGGGGGATCGGTTTTTCGGTAATCCTTCAGAGGTTCATAAACTTCCATGGATTCTTCGATTCCCGCTTCCTCTTTTTCTTCTGTTACCGGCATTTCCTCGGGTGGCTCTATAGTTATTGTATCTGATGTCTCATCCATCGCTTCCTGAAAACTGACTCCCTCTGCACCTTCCTCTTCTCCCTTTACTTCTTCCTTCTCAACTTCTTCTTTCTTCGGTAGTGTGCCCTTCAGTAAATCTTCAGCCTTGATTCTGATCGTCTCATCCATCGCTTCCAAAGGACTGATCTCTTCCTCGATTTTAAATTCCTCTTTTTCCGGTTCCTCCTCAGGTTTCTCTGTATCCACCGTCATTGTCGTCTCATCCATCGCTTCCTGAAAACTGACTCCCTTTGCACCTTCCTCTTCTCCCTTTACTTCTTCCTTCTCAACTTCTTCTTCCTTTGGTAGTGTGCCCCTCATTAAATCTTCAGCTTTGATTTTAATCGTCTCGTCCATCGCTTCTAATGGACTGATCTCTTCCTCGACTATAAATTCCTCTTTTTCTGACACTTCCTTAGGTTCCTCTGCAGCCATAGTCTTTGTCGTCTCGTCCATTGCTTCTGAAAGGCTGACTTCTCCCTCCATTTTCTCCTCTGCTTCTGGAGGCTTCTCCTCTAGAGCCTCTTCCATTTCTTTCTCGGATAGCGGGGCTTCTATGTCTTCATCCTTTTCTTCCATCTCAAAATGAACATCATCACTTCCGGCTCTTTCTTCCTCGCTGATTCCAACTGTTTCTTCAGTCACCCCTGAAATAGGTGTGACTTCCTCTTTAGTTTCCTCTCCTATTGCTGTTTCCTCTCCTACAATTTCAATTTCATCCTCTATACCAAACACATCCTTAATTTTTTTTACCTTTGCCAGGTCTTGCCCAAGGTCAACTCTCACCTCTTCTTGTTCAGCACTTTCTGGAATCCAAGCCGGAGTCTCTGATTTTTCTTCAACTTTTTTTTTAATAGAGGATATTTTACTATCGGCCTCTTGATTGAATTCCTCCAACTTCTGGCTCAACTCGCTCACTTTCTTGAGTTCTTCGAGTGTTTGTCCAGTGATTGTCTTGAATTCTCTTTGGAATTGATTGGCCTTGTTGAGAAATTCATCTATATTGCTTTTAAGATCTTCCCTTTTACGCTCATACTCGGCAATCAAATTCATGTAATTTACCCGGGATTCTTCATCCCCGGATTCCTTCTGCACTGGGTCTATCTCCTTTATTTCTTCCTTTACTTCTTCCTTTATTTCTTTCTTTATTTCTTCCTTCTTTTCTTTCTTCTTTTCTTCCTTTCCCACCTGTTTGCCCTTTTCTTCAATTTCCTTCTCTATTTCCTCTTCTTTCCTGGCCAGTGCATCCTTTAATTTATTTTCAATATCCTCAATACTAAGGGGAGCTTTTTTCTTACTATTTTTATCTTTTGGCATATCGGCTCTCCTTCACTTTTACTAATATTCTATATATGCATTAAAAATCTGTCAAGTATATACATCTCCCTACGCATCTCCCTATCTATTCTGTTTTTTTTGATAAAATATTGGCAAAACCGACAAATGAGTTCAATCACTACTTGAGGCGATTCTCAAGAGTATTTTTACCCCTATTCTTCCACCCAAAAGGGTGAAACCAGATAACCTTAAGAGGGTATTTTTCCAAGGGCTAATCTAGAAATCCCTGCAAGGTCTTTAAAAAAATTCACTTCTTCCCAACTGGGATTGAAAAAAGATAGGACTTTATCCTCCTGTCCGAATCCAATTTCGACAAGGAAATAACCTCCGGGTTTTAAATAAAGAAGGGCTCCCTGAACCAGCTTTTTTATAATCTCCAAACCGCTCTTTCCAGCCATTAAGGCCCCCTTTGGCTCATGATTCTTTATCTCTTCAGGGAGTTTCGCCCATTCCTCCTTTGATACATAAGGAGGATTAGAGACAATAAAGTCACATTTTCTCTCTAAACAAAGCCTCCTCAAAGGAGAAAACAAGTTTCCCCTGGCAAAACGAATGACTGGAATTTGCTGCTTAAAAGCGTTTAATCTTGCCGTCTTTAAGGCTTTCTTTGACGTATCCGTTGCAACGATTCGTGCTTTTGGAAGCTCTCTCGCAAGGGAAATTGCTATATTTCCACATCCTGTCCCTATATCTACAATAGTTTCATCTCCTTGAGATGACAATTCTATCGTCTTCTCCACAATCAATTCTGTCTCTGGCCGCGGAATCAAAACTCCTGGGAAAACACTGAACGGAATGGACCAGAACTCCTTTACTCCTGTTAAATATGGGAGAGGGTATCCAGCCAAACGTCTCGAAATCAATTTATAGAAATGTTTTTCTTGAACTCTCGAGAGTTTATGGTCAGGACAGGTATGGAACTGCTCCTCTGTTAAAGATACGCATTTGAGGAGCAAAAGCTTTGCCTCAAGATTCGGATGGGAAGTATTTTCTAAAAGAGATTTACCTTTAAGGAATAATTCTTGAATTTGACTCAACGTGAGCTCGTCAATTAGAGGCGTTTCCTCTCTTTTCCATCATCTGCGTCTGATGATGCAGGACTAGGGCGCCGATGATCCCTTCGATGCTTCCGTCAAGAATATCTTCCAGTTTATGGAGAGTCAAGTTCAGGCGGTGGTCTGTGACCCTGGATTGAGGAAAATTGTATGTTCTTATCTTTTCACTCCTTTTTCCAGTTCCCACTTGAGATTTTCTGTCCTGGGCGATCCGCTCCTGCTGTTCTCCTTGGACTTTATCCATTAACCGCGATCGTAAAATCCTAAGGGCTTTATCCTTATTGCGGTGCTGGGATTTCTCGTCCTGACAGTTCACAACTAAACCAGACGGTTTGTGGGTGACTCGAATAGCTGAGTAATTTCTATTCACACTCTGCCCACCAGGTCCGGAAGCTCCAAAAGCTTCAATTTCAAGATCCTTGGGATTTAACTCTATGTCTACTTCATCGGCTTCCGGGAGAACAGCCACAGTGACCGTCGATGTATGGATTCGACCGCTGGCTTCAGTCCGGGGAACTCTTTGGACCCGGTGAACTCCGCTTTCATATTTTAGCTGAGAATAAATCCTTTCCCCCCGGATGTTAACAATAATCTCTTTAAAACCTCCTATAGGAGAAGAACTCGTATTCATAATTTCAAACTTCCAGTTCTTCTTTTCTGCAAAGTGCGTATACATGCGGAATAAATCCTGTGCAAAGAGTGAAGCTTCGTCTCCACCAGCACCAGCTCTTATCTCCAGAATGACATTTTTTTCATCATTCGGGTCCTTAGGGAGAAGTAAAACCTTCATTTCTTCTTCAATTGTTTCTTCCTTTTGCCGCAGCTCCTTGAGCTCTTCCTCTGCTAGTGCCTTTAACTCAGAGTCAGATTGAGGGCTCCCAAGCATTTCCTTTAATTCTTCAATATCTTTTTTGATTTTTAGGAAATTTTCATATTTCTTAATCAGGGGTTCTAAATCTGCACGTTCTTTAGCGATTTTCTTGACTTTTTGATGATCGGAAATGAGGGCAGGGTCAGATAAAGAAAGGGTAAGTTTACGGTATTTTTCCTTTCTGCTCTCCAATTCTTGAAACATTTTGGTTATTTTTTAAACTTGACATCGCCATATTTCTTCCTGAATTTTTCCACTCTTCCCGCACTATCAACAAATTTCTGTTTGCCTGTGAAAAAAGGATGGCATTGGGAACAGATTTCTACGCGGATTTCTTTTTTTACGGAACGAGTAGTAAAAGTATTGCCACAAGCGCAAGTTATATTGCATTCGATGTATTCGGGATGGATATCTTTCTTCATTCTTCTCTTCTCCTAAATCGGGGCTTGATTATATCAGATAGAGGATTTTATGGCAATTTTTCAAGTCCTTCCTTTTCTATCCGTTTTTTATAACATATCCAATCGATATCGAATTTTAATCGTTCCTGTGTTTTTTTAACTTTATCTTTATAGGCTCTAGAACCAAAGTATTTTCTCAACGCCTTATTTATAGAGAATACCATCTCTTCTGCCTTCCACTCATATATTCGTCCTTCCTTATCTTTCAGACAATTGAGATGAACAATCCATGCCATCTGTTTAAACGGAATATGGAAAAGAGACTTTCTTATGGCTAAAATCTCACCTTGTTTTTCTGGATTAAAAAAGTGGAACGCTCGGGAAAAAAGCAACGCATTATGGAAATACGCCGGGAAAGCAAGAAGCCCATCTTTTTTAGTCAGCCGAGCCAGGTGGATAAATATATCCAAAACCTTGTTTCCAAGGCTAAGACCAGGATGCATCTGGCCAGGGAGGGGTGATCTCTCAAGAGAAAAGTTGAGGAGGGGATTTTGAAGAGTGAGCCATTCCAAAAATAAAAACTTATACTCAGGAAGAGAATACTGAGACTCAATCTCTTTTCCCGGGCGAAAGACTCTTTCCCTGATCTTTAGATCAACAATCATGTTTTCAGGCTTCTTCCTCTGATAGAAAATTTGAAACCCTTGGATCGGGAATTCAGACGAATCGAGGTAAAAATCCAGGGGCCACAATTTCCTTTTCTGAGCTTCCTTGAAAAAGCTCCTCTTTCTTAAGGCAGCCGAAACTTCATTCATAGTGTATCTACCTAAAAATAAAGAGGTCCCTCTAATCTCATTCGAATCTGAGAAGATTTCTATGTCCATGGGAGATGAAGAATCATGTCTGGATAGTGATTTTTTGGATTTCATTTTTTCCATCTTCCCTCAGATGCTTGAAATTTTGATCCCTCTTTTACTATTTTAAGCTGGCAGTCCATTATTCATAAAAAGAAATTGTATCATCGCCGATAGTCACTTTCCTTTTGAGGGCGAAATACTTTGCTTCAAATCTAGTCTTGAAATGATAGCGAAGAAGTATCTTCCCCCCTGACTCTAGAATCTCCCTTTTCTTAATGACTTTCAGAGGATTTCTTTCATCCAAAAAATCATAGGGAGGATCAAGGTAGATTAAATCAAATCTCTCTTTTTTTTGGGCCAATTGAATGACCGCCCGGTTAAATTCTTTGTGAATAACACAAGCACTTGCTTCGGCTTCACACTTCGCCAAATTTGCCTTTATAACTTTCACAGCAGGGTAATAGTCATCGACAAAAACCACGTGCTCTGCCCCCCGGCTCAAGGCTTCAATCCCCACTGAGCCAGTGCCTGCAAATCCGTCAAGAAAAAAACTGTCTCTTACATCATCTTGAATAATATTAAACAGAGCTTCCTTAAACTTGGCAGGTAAAGGACGGACTTTAGGACTCGACACCTTCTTGAGCCGTTTTCCCTTATAGATTCCACCAATAACCCTTATCATTGCTTCCTTTGTCCATTCAGCCCACAAACCCCTTTATTTCTGGTTTGTCTGGCTTTTTTAATAATAGAAAACCGCTTTACCGCGGTGGATTTTGATATCTTTTATTCCAAAAGGAATCTCATACCAATCTTTAATACTAGAGACTTCCCTGTTTTCAATTTTAGCTT
The DNA here is from genome assembly GCA_023133225.1 of Candidatus Aminicenantota bacterium. Taxonomy (GTDB): domain Bacteria; phylum Acidobacteriota; class Aminicenantia; order Aminicenantales; family Aminicenantaceae; genus JAGLWV01. The sequence goes on from JAGLWV010000116.1 coordinate 20,369, forward strand.
GGATGTACAGAACGAGGTCTATGATCCTCACCTGAATACGCTGCCCTTCAAGGAATAAGTCTTTCATGTTAAACCTTGCCTGTCCATTTTTAACCTCAAGCCTTCCTCCAAAATACAGAGTCATCCGGGGTTTAAGAAATTTTGTGGCTTTATGGCCTTTTAAATCTATAAAGAACTTACCTTCGATTTTATTCCTCTTAAAAAATTTAAAGCGAAGCTCTTTCAAGGTTTCTGATTTTTCTTTTTCTATACGGTAGGCTACATAAGAATTAAATTCACTTTCGGTTATAACCATTTCTTTTAAAGTCTTTTTATCTGCTCTGGACGGCTCGCTCTCAATCCTCTCAATGGCCTTTAATACCTTTAAAGCTTCAGGAAGAGAATAATCTTGTATCTCAGAAGACAAGATTGAAAAATAAAGGAAAAGAAAGACTAATGCAATTTTTCTTGCAAAATAAATCTTAAAATTCACTCCTTCTAGATGCTAACAAATTGGATAAAAAATAACTATGGTTTTCAATTTCGGCAATACAAAAGAAATGTGAAAATTAAATGGTAATCCCTATTCACAGTCCAGGCCCAGGGCCTGGCATGCTTTCTCCGGGGAACAGGCTCTTCAAAGCTTGCTTCCCAAATATCATTGATAAAAAAAAGGGCAGGAACTTTTCAATAAAAAAGCTGCCTGCCCTTTCTTTTCTTGCTACTCTATTAAAGTTAACAAAAGCCCGCAGGGAAACGGGCCCTTAATTTCCTTTTTGCTTTAACCATTTCAAATTTTCCATTTACCGGCCAGATAAAAATTTCAACCGCTAAATTATTTTCCCTTTTACGCCTTACGATTAACTCACTACTTAAACGGCGATACTGGTTTTTCCTTTTCAACCAGCTTAACAATGCCATAGACAACCGCAGCAGAGGAGGCTACTATAACGGCAACACCGATGGGTGATGCAAAGAATTTCGCAATTTTAGAAACTTCCTTCACCATTTCTATGAATTTCACTCTCGCTCTAGCCTTTTTTGGCGCTCCTTTTAAGTAAGCTTTCAAGACAAAAGTAACCGATGCTGCTTGGTTTGCTTTAATTCCTATCAAACTCTCTACATTAAAATTTCCTTCTTTTGTAACTATACCTACGGCATACATCCCTTCTTCGAGTCCTGCGATCTTAAAGGTACCCATCTTGTCAGTATTGATGCTTTCATAAATCTTACCAGTGACAACATTTTTTATCCTAATAATGGCTCCTTCTACAGCTGTAGTCCCATCTTTGCCGTACACTTTTCCGATTAAATCCCCTTTACCCTTAGTCTTTCCAGTTTGTTCAGTTTGTCCGGTTAAAAGATATGGTGAATTAAACAGAATGAAAGAAAAAATCAATATAAGTGATACTGATTTTAACCTCACGGCTTTGAACATTGCTCCCTCCTCTCAAAATCTTTATCATAATACATAATTAAATCGCTTTTGTAAACCTGAATTAACAAATTTTTTTTAAAGTTTACTTTTCTAACCGGCAGGTTATCTTTAACAGGTTAACCGACCTGTTCACCGGCACAACAACGAGCATATTCTTCCCGATTTTGGACTTCAATGAAAGAGAGAGAATCTTATCAACATCTCCCCTGCCTTCCCTTTCCGGCTCCTCCTCAACTTCCTCCTCTTTAATCTTCAAATAATCATCCCAGACAACTCTGCCGTTAAAAAAGACAGAAATCAAAGGAGCAGCACCCTCAATTCTCTCCCTGCCATCTCCAAAATGCAAATCCAAAATAATCTTTTTTCCATCAAGGCTCAATGCATGTGAAAAGCTCCGGCCTTTATTTATTTGGGATTTTTTTATTTCTATTTCTCCAGGGGTCAAAAGCTCCTCTATTCTCTCATTTATTATTCTAATCTTCTCCTCATCGTTCAACCGTTCATAATTAAGGCGAATCCTCAACAGAGTCTCCAGGTTATCCGAGTCCATCTCCAGAGCCTTCTGGTAAAATTCCAGAGCATCATAGATATAATCGGCTTTTTGATAAGAATCACCAACAAGCTGCAAAATCTTCACAAAGCTGCGCTTCTTTGCTTCTGTCACAACCACAAAACTTTCCCTGAGAAGGCGTCCTACCCTCATGATGTCCCTGTACCGATTCTGCTTGAAGCTAAGCAGCATCTGAAAAGAAATGCGGTCCAGATCATCAAAGCTTGCTCCCAATTCCCCTTCTATCAATCCTCTCTCCTGAAGGTAGGATTCAAGTCTGCCTACTGCAGCCACCTCATCTTCCATTCCAAGATACCTGCGCAAATATCCTTCAACTTCCCCCAGCTCTCTCCTTTCCTCAAGCAAGCATTTGGCCAGGTTCAGCAGCACTGACTTTCGCAACTCGAAAAATTCTGAAGAATCTATCAGGGCCTGGTAAGCAAGGCTCTGGTAAAAACTTATTCTATCCAGCGTATTCACACAGGATTCAAAATGCTTGATGGCTTCTTTCAATCTGAAATAGAGAAACTCATTCTCTCCAGAATGATAATCACTCTTTGCCCTCTCAAATTCCAAAAATTCAGCCCTGGCCAGCATCTCCTGCCTTACCTCAGGAGAGAGAGATTTCTCACCGAGAAACTTTGCATACAAACGGTAAACTGCTGCATCTTCAGGTAAAATCTTTACCATGACAGCGTAATCTTTAACATTCATATCCCAGATATGCATGAGAGTCTGAAGCTTCTCTCTCTCTTTTCCGCTCACTATCTTTCTCAAGATCTCCAGAGTGAAATCTCTGTCTTTTTCTGAAAGCTCCGGCCATCTGGAAAGAAATATTTTCCCGACCTCATAAAAAACCTGGCTGTTGTGGCCCGCAAGAAGCGCTGCTTTCCTGTACTCATCAAAGGGGTTGATATCAGGGGAAGGAGAAACATAACTCATATAGAGGAGAGATTGAGCAAAATTGAAATGGCTGAAGAAGGAGGCTGGATTAATTCTTATGGATCGAGCAAAACTTTCGATGGATTTTCGAAGATAAGCTTCACTGAGTGCTTTATCGTTAAGGCTTCCGATTCCTAAATCAAAATAAGCTTTTCCCAGTTCATAAAAGACGAGGTCATTGGAGGGAAAAATCCGATTCGCTTTCTCCAGGATTTTTATTTTCTTTTCATTATCCTCAATTTTCTCAGATCGATAATACAAATGACTATTCCAGTAAATAAAGATCTCCACCATTGCCACTACAGCCAGGACAATTATTAATACTGTTCTTTTAAGATTACTCAATGTACTAATCTTATTTTGTTTTATTATTCTCGCTTCGCTTATAAAATGCGGTCACGGCTGTCATCGATAAGACAACGGTAAACAGCACCATATTCGCCGGAATATGCAGATTGAAATCAGCGATGCTGTGAATAAGAATAACCACAATCGCAACAATACCTCCCATGGCCAGCCCTTTTACCTGGGGATGCCTTCTCACCCTCCAGATTAGAAAGGAACTAACGAGCATAAAAAGAATCCCGCCAGAAAGCAAAATCATCCCTACAATCCCAAGTTCTGATAAATACTCGAGGAAGTCGTTATGAGCATGGGAGAGATGTCCGGGCATCCTGCTCTCCTCATACGCCGGATAAACAGAGGCAAACGTCCCCAGTCCCGTCCCCAACAAAGGAAAATCTCCGACAATTGATGTCACATTACTCCAGTAAACCAGCCTTCCTTCAGGGGGGAGCTTATCCAGGGCAAATCTTTCGATAGTTGCATCTATCCCTATGTAAAGAGAAATGAAGATTATAATTAAAAAGCTAACTTTAAGAAAATTCTTTACCCCTTTTTGCTGATGCCTCACCCTGCCAAAATAGAGGACAGTTAATCCAAAAAAGAGAATAAATGCAAAAACAAGGAGAAAAACTCCAGAGCGAGATTTAGAAAAGATAATAGCCAGTGACATGAGGATGATGCCCCCCGTAAGAATCAAATTGATCGAGAATCCCTTTTGAGATAAGCGGAGGACTTTTCTCCTCCATTTAAGACCTGCCAGGGAAAAAAAGTCTATCCGGGCAATAATGAGCCCGATGGCTAAAGGGATGACCATCTCCAGGTAACCGGATAAGTGGTTTCGATTTACAAAAGTTCCTGATACAGTATCCAGGCCGTATATCTTTTTATAAAACAGAATTCGAGGATTTTTATTGTAAAGCTCGAACAATCCGTAAAAAGCCTCAAAAATTCCCATAATAACCAGAACGTAGAAAATCCTCATAATCTGCTGCCGCCTGGTTATAGTCTTCACGATGAGAAAACCTAGGAGAAAATAGGAGAGAAGCTCAAGGCCTTCCCGAAGTGTATGCGAAGGAATCAGAGAGAGGCTCATGAATTTAATCCTGGAAAAATCAGAAGAGAAAATATTCTGAAATGAATGAATATTCGGAGAAAAGATTTTGACTATAAAATTAGGCAGAGGGATGATCTGAATAAAAATGAAGACAAAAAGGCCCACAAACAGGTACCTGGGCCACTTAAGTGAAAGAGAAAGAAGCTCGTTATTCTGCGGTTTCTCCTTCATCAGAATATAAGCAGCCATCATTACCAGCACCGCAATCTCTATCACCAGGATCGACCAATCGTACACCGATGCCGCCGGCAACGGGCTCCACACAATCACCCCCAATATCCCATATTCAATTATTTTCCTGCATACCATATCCCTCTGTGAAAAAGCAATATTACCATTCCTTTTCCGTCTTATTTTTATCTTATGTTTCATTAGGATAAGAAGTTAGTCCCTCCTCACTTTGAAAAACGGGTTTTTTATCTTAATCTTTTTTTGAATCTCACCGGGATTCACTGGCTCCGGTAAATTCGGAATTTCTTTATCCTCCAGCACAGCTCTAGGATTATCCTTCACAAGTGCTCTTGCCCTATCCTCCCCTATTACCATCCCCGCTCTCTCCACCGCCTCTGATAATCTCGGTGCCAAAGAGCGCGCATTATGCCCATCACTCCCTATAAAATGAATTAAATTCAACTCTAAAAAACTAAACACAGCCTCCTCAGCCTCCCTTCCATAAATACCGGAGAAACTTCCGCTGTTGGCCTGAGTCAGAGCTCCCATCCGGACTAACTCATAAAGAAATGAAGGATTACGGGCAAACACCGAGTTTCTCTCCGGATGGGCAATAACCGGCATTATCCCCTCACTCATTAATTCGAAAAAAAGTTCTTTAATGCCTGAGAAAACATGGTCAGAGGGAAATTCGACAAACATGTAAGAGCTTCTGTTCAGTACCAGATAGTTTCGATTTTTTCTTATCTCAACGATTAAATTATGAGAGATATGAACTTCAGCCCCACCCAGTATCTCAACCTTGATATTTTTCGCTTCGAGCGCCCTGCTGAGTTCTCTACACTTTTCTTCGATGATGCCTAAATCTTCATACACAAAATTATTACGGAAAAAATGAAGAGTGGCCACAATCTTCTCTATACCATCCCTCTCTGCAATCCCAGCCATCTCCACCGCCTCTTCCAGATTCTGAGCCCCATCATCAAGACCGGGCAGGATGTGACAGTGCAAGTCTATCATTGCTCTTCTGTCTCTTCCTCTCCATAATAATGGTAGCTGGACCGATAGTGATGATAATACGGTGAATAGTATCCCTCTCCTTTGGCCTTGACCTCGTTAAAGATCACACCAATAATCTTTCCATTAGCCCGTCTCAACTCCTCTACCGCTCGCAAAAAGGGCTTGCGTGTGGTCTCTCCGGCTTCAATGATCAAAACAGTACTATCTACGAAGGAAGAGATAATGACAGGGTCAACCACAACCAGCAGAGGAGGCGAATCAAGGAGAACAACATCAAACTTTTTTTTCACCTGGCCAAGGAGTTCCTTCATTCTGTTTGAATTGAGAAGCTCGGATGGATTAGGTGGAATAGGCCCGCTTGGAATGATCCAGATATTTTCTACGAATGTCTTCTGAATGACATCTTTTAAAGGAACCTTTCCCGTCAAAAAGCCGCTTAATCCCCCAATATTTTTTACCTTGAATACTCGATGAAGCCGGGGCTTCCTTAAATCCGAATCCACAAGGAGAACTTTCTCCTCAAGTTGAGAAAAGGCCACGGCCATATTAGCCAGAGTAGATGTTTTTCCTTCCCCAGGAAGTGCACTGGAAAAAGCAATAGTCTTAGGAGGGCTTTCTGCATGAGAAAGCAAAATGGAAGTCCTCACCGTCCTGTAATCCTCGGATACGAAAAATTTCGGGTGAATGTGATTAATGAGTTCAATTTCTTTTATTTCTGGCAGGTTTTCCTCGCTCTTTGGATTTTTATCTTCAGAAGAGTAAGAATATTTCTTTTTATATTTCGAATAATAGCCATATCTCTTTTTCTTCTTCATCCCTTCTGGAGGAATGTAGGGAATAATTCCCAATGAAGGAAGGCCGGTCAATTTTTCCACATCCTCCGGTCCCTTAACTGTATTGTCCAAATATTCCATGATAAAACAGAGGCCTACTCCCCCAAAAATACCGACGATCAAAGCCAGTATAAGACTCCGCTTCTTCTTCGGCGAAACAGGATTTTTGGGGATTTCTGCCTTATCAATAATGCTGATATTGCTGGTCTTAAGCCCTCTCAGCCTTGCTGAAACCTGAGTCTCATTCTGCCTTTCCACAAGAGAATTGAGCTGTCTGCGCTTATTCTCAACCTCTATCTTTATGCTGTTATAGAGAATGGCATTGCTGTCCATCCTGACCACTTCAGCCCTGTGTTCCTCAAGCAGACGCTTTAAAGATACCTCCTCTTTTTTAGCAGACCGGTATTCTCTCTCAGCTCCATCCACTGCCTTTTTTATCTCGTTTCTAAGCCCCTCTCTCATGCTGTCAAGCTTTGCCTTGAGCTGAATCATCTCAGGATAGCCGGGCCTAAATATTTTACTCTTTTCCTCATACTCATTTTTAATTCTGAAATACTCAGTCTTGAGCTGTTGAAGCAGAGGATTAGCTGCAAATTGAGGCAGGGAGTCCGCATCTAATTCCTTCAACTCACGGTAAATGGCCTCTGTTTCGATGCGTTTAATCTCGGATTTTGTTAAAGCTTCTGTTAAATCAGCAAATTTACTGATTGCCACACTCTCTGTAGGACTTAAAAAGAAGAGTTCCTTCTCCTTGCCGTATCTTTGAAGTTCCCGCTCTTTTGCCGCTAAATCTTCCCTCACATTGGCAATCTGTTCGCTCAGAAAATAAGAAGCCTGCTGGGTTGTCTCATATCTTTTTTCAACAGAAAAGCTTATAAACTCTTCAGCTAAAGTATTTACTATATCAGCACTCAGAAAAGAATAAGGAGATTTGTAGCTCACCTCTACTAATTTTGTATTACGTATAGGTGAGACCTCTATGTTTCCCTGAATACCCCTTGCCACTTCAGAATAAGGATTTAAAGGAATTTGAGATTTTAAACCTTCCTCTTCCGATTTTCTCTTAGGTAAAATCAAGCCTTTTAAGGATGCAAAAAAGCTCTTTTTTGGCTTTTTTCCTGCTCCAAACTCTGACCGAGATAAAAGATTCATTTTTCTAGCCACTCTTTCTGCTAAAGATTTGCTTTTAAGAAGCTTTAGCTGTGTATTGTAAAATCTCAAATCTACTGCACGACGCTGATAACCAAATTCATCTTCTATACTCAATATTCTTGAGCTTCCTTCTTCAATAAGTAAAGTTATTTTAGCTTCATATATAGGAGTTGTAGTAAAAGTTTTAATAGCAACAAATAAAATAAGCACCCCCGCAAAAACAACAATTACACTCTTCCTCTTTACAATCACCCTCCAGTACTCTAACAAATCCACCTCTTTCTCTCTTTCTTCTCTATGATCCGTTTCAAAATCCATTTTTCTTCCCTTTTTGTTTTTTTATATTTAAATACTATTAGCTCTTTAACCCTTTCTCTTCACTCATTTATCAATTTTAAATTTTGATTTTTGAGTTAATCTTACTCTTCATTTAAAATATCGTCTCGGGCACATAAACTACATCATTTTCCAATAATTGTATATCCTTCTTCTTCCCCTTAATAATATCCTTCACATTCACTTTTATCTTCTGTTCCTCTCCGTCCTTATCAATCCTTTTTATAAGCACCTTGCCTTTTGAGGCCCGCTCGGAAAAGCCCCCAGCTTGGGCAATAGCCTGAAGAAGTGTGGGTATATTGGACTTTTTGACCTTAAGAGCTCCTGGCCTTTTCACCTGGCCGAAAACGTAAATGAACACCTCTTTATCCACCGGAATATTTATAATATCATTTGCTTGCAGAGGTATATTCAGGCTGGCATCTCCTTCTAAAAACAAATCATCAATCGAGATCTTAAAAACAGTGCTTGTGCCGTCCTGAAGCGGGCGGATAACAATAATCTTATCCCCTGCATTCTCCGTAAGCCCTCCGGCTTCAGAAATAAGCTGAAGCAGGGTTTGACGGCCGAGAAGCTCATAAGGGCCGGGCTTTCCAACTGCCCCAAGTACAGATATTCTTTTGCTTTGGTACTCCTTTATAAAAACCGTTACTTGAGGGCTCTGGAGGTATTTTTCTTCAAATAGCTGACTTAACTTTTTTTCAAGCTCAGTTTTGGTTAAACCTTCAACCTCAACTTCGCCTAATAAGGGAAGAGTTATTTTCCCACCTTCTGAAACCCGCACAGTTTTATTCATATCATTCAGGCCAAAAACACTTATCTCTATAAGATCCTTAGCCCCTATTTTATAATCCGCCGTAAACCTCGCCTGCCCAAATAAAATAATCGAAACCATCAATATAAAAGGAATCAACATAATACTTTTCTTATTCATAATCTAAACTCCCTGAATATTTATTATTAATCTGAATTTTTCTCATTCTTTCAGCAATTTAACAGTTTAACAGTTTTCTTATTTTTTAAAATTCATAAGTAATATAACCTCCAACAAACATTCTCTCTCTGTTCTCCCAATAATAATTCGACTCTCTCTTCCAGAAATTAACCATCAATCCAATTCCAGTATTTCTTATAATCCTGAAAACAAAACCTACTATATGAGCACGGTGTATATCTCGCCTTTTTATTTGTTCATATCGTCCATCTGGCATTCGTAGCATCATCGGTTCCGGATATTTGGCCTCTCCGTAATTAAAATTATAATCAATCCTCAAGAATTTTGTTAAATAAAAAGATATTCCAGCACTATACCTGTCTTCATTGAAAAATATAATGTTTGTCCAGTAAGAAAAATGAACATCTCTGTTATAATTGAGGCGAAATCCAAAACGGGCCAGTCTGAAATTAAGACCGGTATTGCCAACAAATCCTGAAAAACCTTTCTTTTCTTCTATCTTAGGGATAAGCTTCTTGTAGCCAAGGGAAAGAGTTCCTCTCACTCTCCCCAAATGCGGAAATCTGATCCCCGAATAAACTTTGTAAGAAGATGAGTCTCGCCAGCTAGATTGAACATGCTCAAATTTGTATTCTGTATATCCTCCCCCTATAAAAAAAAAGCTCTCTGAAAAGATTCTGTAATAAAACTCAAAATTTCCATTTTTCTCTTTACGGTTTAAAGCGCGTGAGAGATAAATCTCTTCTCCGGGGAGTGTAATATCCTCATACATGATCGTTCTGACTGACCAGGAAAAACCAAAAGATGTGCTTCGAGCCGTTTCATAAAATAAACGACTATTATACTTTTTAATCCTCTCATTTGCCCGGACATCAAATTCACTCGATGCACGCCGCCTTCTGTTACTATAAGAATAATTCCCTGAAATAACGAAACGATTGAGAAAAAGAAATTTAAACGCTGGGGATAAGGTGTTATTCCACCTTCTCTCCCTTTTTTGCTCAAAATAATAAACATATTCCGGATTCTCCATGAAAGAAAGAATTAAATAATTTCGAAAAAGAAAGTATAATTTGATCTCAGGCGAAACAGTCCCTGTGAAATCAGAAGCGGGATTGTCCTCCTCTCGTTGATAATAAACATTATTATCATAACCGATATTTTTAAAATTGACTGTTGGAAGAATCCGGAATGGTCCAAGTCGTAACTTAGCTTTTTTTACAATCTGATCAAGCTCAAATTTGAATGACTGATAACTCTGCCCATATGAAGAAATTGAAATTAGAAATAGCAACAGGAAAAACATAGACAATAAAAAGAAAACATAAAATGACTTTCTCATTCTAATCTCTATGTGAATTTTTAAGCATTTCTTCTGCTTTCGCGGCATCCCTCAATTAGGTGGACCCCATTGGATTAATGGCATTTCCTATGAGCAGCCTTTATATATCTGAGATGACCTGCCCCCCATCAATGTACTACCGTTTAAGTTAAATTTTTCACCTTAAAAGCCTCTGGGGCTGGCGGTCTGTAACCCAGAGAACTGTGAGGCCGGAGCTGATTATATTTCCTTCTCCAGCGCTCTATGATCACCTTTGCCTCCAATAATGTATCAAATATTTCTCCATTCAGCAACTCATCTTTGAACTTTCCGATAAACGATTCTACATAGCCATTCTCCTAAGGACTTCCTGGTTCTCTGTATAGAGTTGTTACCCCGAGATTCAACAGCCATTTTCTTACTGCTTTCGCTGTGAATTCCGGAGCATCATCTGAGCGAATATGATCAAGTGTCCCTCGACTGTAAATTTCACTTCTATAAGTGGGGCAGGAAGATTCGACTCCTCATATTGACAGGCGGGAAGACCTAATCTATACTTAGTAGTTAGAAAAAGACCAAATTATAGGTCTTCATTTCAAATTTATCCTGGGAGACAATGACTCAAATAGATGAAGCAAGAAAAGGCAATATCACTTCCTCTCTGAAAAAAGTTGCTGAGGAGGAAGGGTTGGCTCCTGAAACCCTGCTCGATCTAGTTTCAAAGGGAAAGGTTGTCATTCCTCATAATCCCAACCACTCCCCTATCCATCCTGTAGGCATCGGTCAAAAACTCAGAACAAAGGTCAATGTGAATATCGGAACTTCAATGGATTTTCCACAGGAAGAAAACGAACTCAAAAAAACTGAAATTGCTTTAAAACATGAAACCGATACACTGATGGATCTCAGCACAGGCGGCGACATCACGAAAATCCGCAGGATGATCCTCGAAAAAGCCCGCATCCCCTTGGGCACTGTTCCTGTCTACCAGGTGGCCATCGAAGCTATCGATAAACAAGGCTCCATCGTCGACATGACGGAAGACGATTTGTTTTCTGTCATCGAAGCTCAAGCCAAAGAAGGTGTGGATTTCATGACGGTCCACTCAGGGCTGACTTCTAGAGCTATAGATAGATTGAAGAATCAGGGAAGAGTGGCTGATATTGTCTCTCGAGGCGGTGCCTTTCATCTTGCCTGGATGCTTCACAACCAGAAAGAAAATCCCCTTTATGCCGGCTTTGACCGGCTGCTTGAAATAGCTCATAAATACGATATAACGTTGAGCCTTGGAGACGCTCTTAGACCAGGCTCCATCCTTGATGCTACAGACCGTCCTCAGTTAGAAGAACTTTTAACTCTTGGAGAACTTGTTAAAAGAGCCTGGGAACAGAATGTACAGGTCATGGTGGAAGGACCAGGACATATACCTTTAGATCAGGTCGAGATGAACATAAAACTTCAGAAACGTGTTTGCCATGAAGCACCCTTTTATGTTTTAGGCCCTCTGGTTACGGATATCGCTCCTGGCTATGATCACATCGTCTCGGCAATAGGGGGAGCAATAGCGGCTGCAGCCGGAGCAGATTTTCTCTGTTATGTCACACCCTCCGAACACATCGGTCTTCCATCGGTCGATGATGTCAGAGAAGGACTCATTGCCTCAAGGATTGCCGCCCATGCTGCTGATATTGTAAAGGGTGTAAAAGGCGCATCAGACCGAGATTTAAAGATATCTGAAGCCCGGAAAAAACTCGACTGGGCAGAGCAAGAGAAACTTGCCCTAGATCCCTATAAATTCAAAGGTATCAGAAAAGAAAGAAAGTCGAAATCAGCGGCCTGTTCCATGTGTGGTAATTTTTGTGCCATGCAGATCGTAAGCGAATTCCTCAACTCTAAAGATGGAAAGGCCGATGACTTCTGCTTCTAAAAAACTTCTCTTCGGCACAGCAGGAGTGCCTCATTCTGCATCTGCAGCCTCAACCTTATCCGGTATTCAGCGAATCTCAGACCTGGGACTTGACTGTCTTGAGATCGAGTTTGTCAGAGGCGTAAAAATAGGGAACGACATGTGCCAAAAAATCAGAGAAAAAGCAAAAGCGCTCAACGTAAGTCTCAGTGTTCATGCGCCCTACTATATTAACTTGAATTCTCCTGAGGAGGGAAAAAAGCTGGCCAGTCAGGAAAGACTTTTGACCTCAGCCCGAATGGCAGAGAAGTGCGGGGCAAAGAGTGTGGTGTTTCACGCAGGCTATTATGGAGGGACTGACCCTGAGCAGGCATACAAAACCATTAAAAAAGGCCTTATGGATGTTGTCTCCATAGTGAAATCAGAAAGAAATCCCGCCACCTTCAGGCCTGAAACTATGGGAAAAAAATCGCAGTTCGGGTCACTTAAGGAAATTCTTTTCCTCTGCCGCGATGTGGACGGAATCCTTCCCTGCATCGACTTCGCCCATATCCATGCACGAGAAGGGAAAGCGAATAGTTACAATGAGTTCCACCGGATTATAAAAAAAATTGAAAAAAAATTGGGGAAAGAAGCTTTAAAAAACAGCCATATTCATATCACAGGTGTCCATTATACCGCTAAAGGAGAAATAAAGCATTTAAACCTGAAAGATTCAGATTTTCGCTATGATGACTGGATCCAGGCTCTGAAAAATTGCACAGTTGAGGGCATGGTTATCTGTGAAAGCCCCAACCGGGAGAAGGATGCAAAAATGCTTAAAAACCTTTATTATAGTTGAGAGTAGGGAAGGAGCTCATGGCTCATAGTAAGAAGAAGGAGTAAGGATTAAAGGATTAAGGAGTAAGGGGGAAGTTCAAAGATGAAGAAATATACATTATTGATCAATGGAAAATGGAAAGAATCTAAAGACAGAAGAGAAATAAAATCTCCTTATGACCAGAGTCCTGTCGGAAAAGTACATTTTGCTGGAAACGAGGAAATAGAAGAGGCTATCGCTTCTGCCCATGAAGCTTTCTCTGAAACAAAAAAGCTGTCAAGCCATGAGCGGTCTCAAGTGCTGGAGAAAATCTCGTTGGAGATAGAAAATAGAAAAGAAGAGCTGGCCAGGTCAATCACTCTATCTGGAGGAAAACCGATCAAATCCTCACGGATTGAGGTCGAAAGAGCAGCCAATACATTCAAAATTGCTTCAGAAGAAGCCAAAAGAATCGATGGAGAAATTATCCCTCTGGACTTGAGCGTTCAAACGAAGGAGAGGTGGGGCCTTGTGAGGCGATTCCCCATCGGTGTTATAAGCGCCATCTCACCCTTCAATTTTCCCCTCAATCTCGTCGCCCACAAGGTTGCACCGGCCTTTGCTTCAGGGAACTCAGTTGTCCTGAGACCTTCCTCGCAGGTTTCCATCACATCGCTTCTTCTCGGAGAAATCATCAACGAAACTGATTATCCTGCGGGCGGAATGAATATCGTTCCTTCAAGCCATGAAGCTGCCGGAAGCCTTATTGAAGACAAAAGGATAGGCATGATCACATTCACCGGAAGCCCGTCTGTCGGATGGGATCTGAAGAGGAAAGCATACAAAAAAAAGGTGACACTGGAACTTGGCGGGAATGCAGCCGTAGTTATAGAACCCGATGTTGACCTGGATCCTATCATCCCCAGGATAGTGCAGGGCTCCTTTTCTTACTCGGGACAAATCTGCATCTCTATTCAGAGGATCTTTCTTCATGAAAAAATCTACGACCGGTTCATGGCTGATTTCATCAAAGCCACAAAGGAACTTAAAATGGGAAATCCTATTGAAGAAGAGACAGACATAGGACCCATGATAAATATGGAAGCTGCAAATCAGACTGAGGAATGGCTCTTGGAAGCAGTAGAGAACGGTGCAAAGATCATTACTGGCGGCAGAAGAGACGGTGTAATGTTTGAGCCGACAATCCTCGAAAATGTTAAGCCAGAACTTCGCATTTCCTGGCTGGAAGCCTTTGCGCCTGTAGTAGTGGTCTACCGCTATAAGGACTATGAAGAGGCTTTAAAAGGAGTCAATTATTCAATCTACGGCCTTCAAGCCGGAATTTTTACCAGCGACCTGAAAAAGGCTTTCCAGGCTTTTGAAGTACTGGATGTAGGAGGCGTGATTGTGAATGATATCCCTACCTTCCGAGTCGACCATATGCCCTATGGTGGAGTGAAGGAATCGGGCTTCGGCCGTGAAGGTTTGAAATACGCCATCGAAGAAATGACTGAATTGAAATTGATGGCGATCAATCTAAAAATTTAGAATTGTTGAGATTGCCGCGTCGCTTCCCGCCACGCTCTGCTCGCGGTTTCGGCTCACCCCCGCAATGACATTTTTTTCATGAGCTATGAGCTTCTTGCTTAATCCTTAATCCTTACCCCTTAATCCTTCTATAAGCTATGAGCCATGAGCTTCTTGAGATGACATTTTATTTTTCCTTGACACCTTTTCCTTAGAATCCTAAACTAAAGCTTAATTCATACCTTTTCAAATTTATCTTCACCCGGAGGTATTTTATGAAAGTCATAAGCTTAGCTAAGGTCAGGGATACGATAAAAGACCTGGTTCAGAAAGCAAACTTCGAACTCCAGGATGATGTCCTTGATGTCATCAAAGATATGGAGAAAAAGGAAGAATCTCCGGCAGGAAAAGAAGTCTTTAAACAAATTCTTGATAACGTAAAAATTGCCAGAGATGAAAAATTAGGTCTTTGCCAGGATACTGGTCTTGCCGTGTTTTTTGTCGAACTCGGAGAGGATGTAGAACTTCAAAAAGATGGCGGTCTGGGCAGCCTGAGTGAAGCTATCACAGAGGGTACACGTGCCGGTTATGAGGAAGGATATCTCCGAAAATCCGTCGTCGAGGACCCCATCCGAAGAAAAAACACCGGCGATAACACACCTGCCTATATACACTGGGAACTTGTTCCAGGAGATACCTTTAAAGTAACGTTCATTGCTAAAGGCGGGGGAGCTGAAAATATGAGTGCTGTGCGGATGTTTGCACCGGCTGCTGGAATAGAGGGTGTTGAAAACTTTGTGGTCGAAACCGCAGACAAAGGAGGCTCCAATCCCTGCCCGCCAATCATTGTCGGAGTTGGAGTCGGTGGAAACTTCGAGTATTCTGCTCTCCTGGCTAAAAAGGCCCTTTTGAGAAGGCCGCTTGGCTCTCACAACTCTGATCCTTTTTACGCAGACATGGAGAGAAGGCTACTCGAGAGGATTAATAATTTAGGGATAGGACCTCAGGGAATGGGTGGAAGAATCACGGCATTAGCCGTTCACGTTGAAGCATTTCCCTGTCACATCGCCTCCATGCCTGCTGCGGTAAACATCCAATGCCATTCCCATCGAGTCATGAACTTCGAACTATAAAGCTAAAGAAGATAGAGGAGCTAGGCTGACAAGAAAAGGGAGAAACGCAAGGTTTTTTCTCAAGGCAATTGAAAGTCCTAAAGAAAACAATTCAAAAGGGCTCGCCGGAACCCCTCGATGATGGAGGAATGAATGCCATCAAAAGGTTATGTTGAAATTTCTGTTGAAAGCTGTAAAGGATGTAATTTTTGTGTGATCCACTGTCCCACCGAGTGTTTGGCGCTTAACACCTCTGATACAAATAGCTACGGCTTACACTACGCCTACCTGACTGATGAGGAGAAATGTATTGCCTGTCAAAACTGTGCAGTAATCTGTCCGGATGCGGCAATTACGGTCTATAAAAAGGCGAAGAAAAAGGCGGCTTAACTTTCAATCAGGGAGGAAAAGTTGGGTGAAATAACATTTATGAAAGGTAACGAAGCCCTGGCAGAGGCAGCCATCCGCTCAGGCCTTCAGGGCTACTTCGGTTATCCGATAACTCCGCAGTCAGAGGTGATAGAATATCTGGCCCAGCAGAAGCCAAAACACAATTACGTTCTCATTCAGGCAGAGAGCGAACTGGCCGCCGTTAACATGCTCTACGGAGCAGCCGGGGCTGGAGGCCGTGTGATGACAACAACATCCTCCCCTGGGTTTTCATTGATGCAGGAAGGAATCTCCTACATCGCCTGTACTGAGCTTCCCTGTGTACTTGTTAACGTGGTACGGGGAGGCCCTGGGCTGGGAACCATTCAACCCAGCCAGGGCGACTATTTCCAGGCCACCAGAGGCGGCGGTCATGGAGATTACTATACACCAGTGCTGGGACCGAACTCAGTCCAGGAAATGGTGGACCACGTTTATCTGGCCTTTGAGCTGGCCGACAAATACCTTACGCCGGTCGTGATTCTTTCCGACGGTGCCATCGGCCAGATGATGGAAAAGGTAATCCTGCCTGAACCCATACAATACAAACCCAATAAACCCTGGGCTACTACAGGGAAGACAGTCGACAGGGAAAGAAAAATACTCACCTCCCTCTTTATTCAGTCCGAAGTTATGGAAAAAAGGAATTTAAAACTTCAGGAAAAATATAAAAAAATCAAAGAAAATGAAGTCCGCTTTGAAGAATATCAGATAGACGATGCTGAAATTATCGTTGTGGCTTACGGTCTATGTTCACGGATTTCAAAAAAGGTTGTTGAGTTTGGCCGGGAAGCCGGAATTAAAATGGGCCTTTTCAGGCCAATCACTCTATGGCCGTTCCCCTTGAAACAGCTAGAAGAAATTGCATCCAAGGATAGGGTCAAATTCTTTATTTCAATTGAAATGAATGCCGGCCAGATGGTGGAAGATGTAAAGCTGGCTGTCCTGGGTAAAAAACCTGTTTATTTTTACGGCCGGCTTGGCGGTATTGTTCCGACTCCTGAGGAAACTTTTAATGCAATAAAAGAAAAACTGAACTAATTAGGATTAAGGATTAAGCAAGAAGCTCATAGCTCATGGCTCATAGCTCATAGAAGGAGTAAGGATTAAGGATTAAGCAAGAAGCTCATAGCTCATGGCTCATAGCTCATAGAAGGATTTAGGAGTAAGGATTAAGGGAGAAGCTCATAGCTCATGGAAAAAAATGTCATTGAGAGGAATGCAGCAACGTGGCAATCTCACAAGTTCAAAAATTAAAGATGAAAAACTTAGAAATAAAGGAGTAAGTCCATGAAAGATGGATATAAGCTTATATATAAAAGGCCAAAAACTCTTCTCAGTACAAGGATGCACTATTGCCCGGGATGTTTTCATTCAACAATTCATAAATTTCTGATGGAAGTGATTGAGGAACTGGAAATTCAAGATAAAACAATCGGTGTTTGCCCGGTTGGATGTTCAGTGTTTGCTTATGACTACCTGGATATTGACATGCAGGAAGCCGCACACGGCCGCGCTGCTGCTGTGGCAACTGGAATTAAGCGGATCCTTCCTGACAGAATTGTATTTTCTTATCAGGGGGATGGCGACCTGGCAGCTATAGGCACAGCAGAAACACTGCACGCTTGCAACAGGGGCGAAAATTTTACTTTCATCTTCATCAATAACGGAATCTACGGTATGACCGGCGGCCAGATGGCCCCAACAACACTTGAGGGTCAAAAAACTACAACCTGTCCCTACGGCAGAGAAACAGCGGATTCCGGAATGCCCATGAAAATGGCAGAAATCATCTCTCAATTTGAAAAAGTGGCCTATGTTGAAAGGGTAAGCTGTGATACACCGGCAAATGCCAGGAAAGCCAAGCGAGCAATCAAAAAAGCCATCGAATTCCAGATGCAAGGCCTGGGAACCACATTTATCGAAGTGGCTTCCAACTGTCCTTCCGGATGGAAATGTACTCCAGAAGAATCTTTAAAATGGCTGGAAGAGCAAGTCTTCCCGTATTTTCCCCTCGGTGTTTTTAAAGAACCTGCCAAGAGGAGGCAGTGAAATGTTACTGGAAATGATCTTTGCAGGTTTCGGCGGACAGGGTGTACTTTCAATGGGAACACTGCTCGCCTACGCAGCCATGAAGGAAGGAAAAGAGATAAGCTGGATGCCCTCTTACGGCCCAGAAATGAGAGGCGGCACAGCAAACTGCATAGTTAACATCAGTGATCAAATGATCTCTTCTCCTATTGTCAGCAAATACGATGTGGCTGTGGCACTCAATCAACCTAGTCTTAAAAAATTTGAACCCAGGGTGAAAAAGGGCGGCATTCTCATCTGGGAAAGCAGCACCATAAAAGAACCTCCAACAAGAACAGATATAAATGTTTATGCAATTCCGGCAATTGAAAAAGCCATCAACGAACTTAAAAATATCAAAGTGATGAACATGCTTCTGCTCGGTGCCTTGGTCAAAATTAATAAGATTGTGAAGATAGAATCACTGCTCCTTGCATTAAAGGAAACCCTTCCCGAACGTCATCACCACCTTATCCCCTTGAATAAAAAAGCTATCGAGATGGGAATGAAGCTTGTTTAACCTGAATTATTTATAAAAACTGCCGACACCTTGCTACGATGCTGTTACCATCTATAAACAACGGCTGCCCAGGTAAAGCCTGCTCCAAAGGCATCCAGCACAAGAACATCTCCTTTTTTGAGCTTGTCTGCCTTGTGCAGCTCATCGAGACATATGGGGATAGTAGCCACAGAGGTATTGCCGTACTTATGGATGTTTGAATAGACTTTTTCCCGGGGAATTTTTAAGCGTCTTCCTGTCGCTTCAATAATTCTTATATTCGCCTGGTGCGGAATTAAATAATCCACATCTTCCCGTTTTAAACCTGCTGATTTCAGGGCTTCTAAAGCCGCCTCTCCCATGCACTTCACGGCATGCTTGAAGACCTCGTTGCCTTTCATCTGAAGATAATGAAGGTCCTGGGCTATAGATTGGACACTAGCGGGAATCCTTGAACCTCCGCCAGGTTGGGAAAGGAGGTTTCCCAGATTTCCGTCAGCTCTCCAGTAATAAGAAAGTATTCCTGAATCATCATCGCTTTCTTCGAGAACTACGGCTCCGGCTGCATCTCCAAAAAGGACACAGGTATTACGATCCTTCCAGTTTGTGACCTTGGTCAGGATTTCTCCTCCTATCAGAAGAATGCGCTTGTTTATTCCGCTTAAAATCATACCCTCTGCCAGAATCAGTCCATACAGAAAACCCGTACAGCCGACGGAGATATCAAAAGCAGGAATGTGGTCAGCTCTAAGACCTTTCTGGACCCAGCAAGCCGTGGAAGGAAAAATCGTATCAGGAGTGGAAGTTGCGACGATGATAAGGTCGATATCCTTAACCTTAAGGCCAGCGTTCTTCAGAGCCCTCTTGCCAGCCTCAACCGCCAAATCAGAAGTCGCCTGGTCTTCGGATGCAATCCTTCTCTCTCTGATGCCTGTCCGTGTAAAAATCCATTCATCAGTGGTATCGACCATTTTTTCAAGATCAAAATTTGTCAAGATTTTATCTGGAGCATAAAATCCAGTGCCTGTGATCTTAATTTTTCGTTTCTTTTGGCTTTCCATGGGTTTCTGCAAAAAAGATTACATCTATAGCATACTTATTTTCAATTTGCAATCAAATAAAAAGGCAGTTAAAATCTAGAATTCAGAGATGAGAAATCATAGATTTTTGTTTTCTTTTTTGCTTGTTCTCTCAATCCATATTTTTTTTCCAGGGACTTCCTGGCCTCAAATGACACTGGGGCAGTATGAGGACGAAGCGCCTTTCAGAACCTGGAATTCTTTCGGCATCGCAACGGCTTCCTCTCTCGCATTGGGGGAGACTCAGTTTACAATAGCGGCTGATTGTTCCGTGGCGCTTTCAAATCCTGCTCTCCTGAGCCACCTTCCCCGAATCACTTTTACTCTCAGCTCCTCTCTGAACTCTGCTTCATTCTATAAATATTCTATCGTGAACACAGGAGTTCTTTTTACGGGCGAAAACCTTTCTTCAGAACTGTTTGGATTGGATTTCGCCGGCGCTTCATTCAGAGTGAAAAACTGGACCCTGGCCTTAAGTATGGCCCTTGTTGAAAGTTACCACCGTCCTAAAGCTGGCTATAGTTCCACATACGGAGGCTATCTTTACGAGTCAATATATTTTGAGCAAGAAGGTGTACTCAAAAACATTAATTTCTCCATAGCCCGAGAGATCTTCAACGGCCTCTCTGCAGGCTTCGGCTTAAATTATGTATATGGCCGTTTCGAAAAAACTGTAACAGATATTGATCATGCTTATAATATTACGATTACCGACATCCTATCCCATGAATTCAAAGGGTTCTTCCTCAACGGAGGCCTTCTTTGGAATTTAACAGAAAAAATCGCGATCGCTGCCGTATTCAGAACGCCCTTCGTGAAAAAATCAGACGGCAAAAGTCTAAAAAGAACCTATCTCCCTGATACAGACACCGATATTAAAATTGAGGTCTCCGGCCGCTCTGAGTATAAACAGCCCCTTGTGGTTGGTTTGGGAGTCAGCTACCAAATCTCACCAGAGCTTAAAGTCTCTTCTGATCTTATTTTTTATAACTGGTCAAAATACAGCATCATTTATTTTGGACAGGAAAATGAGCTCCCGAGGAATTTCAAAGACACCATAAAGATTGGAGCAGGGATTGAGCAGATGGTCTCTGTCGATATCTTTGGTCAAAAAATCAGTATTCCTCTAAGAGCGGGTTTGAGCTATGATCCACAGCCGATGAAGAAGCCGGGCTCATCTTATTTTTACTATTCCCTCGGCACTGGATTTCACTGGGAGAAATTTCATCTTGATGCAGGATTACTTTTTGGTCAGGAGAAAGGTTCTGGAGACTCCCTCTCGGGACGAAAAGCTGTCCTATCCCTAACCCTTGAGTTATAGGTGTTTTCATGACAAAAAAAATTATTTTTCTTATTGTGACCCTTAGCCTTGTGCTTATTCCTCTAAAAGCACAGGATTACCTAATTAAGGAAATTATTAGTATCGAAAAAAATCGTAAAAATATAAAAAAACTCCAGGAGATGAGCCTTGATTTTCTGATGGAACGCAATAACAGGATTTATGTCATAGTCGGTACTAACGATTTCCTTAAGCTGTACGAGGAAAATATTCCATACATCCTGGAGACTTACAATTTTTATCCTTTCAAACAGAATAAGCTCTCCCTCCAGGGAGGAGTGAATGGCGCTTTTCATTCTTATAGAGAGGTAGAGAAAGAATTACTGAACCTTGAGAACACCTACCCTGAAATCGCCAGTGTTTTAAAGATCGGTGAAAGCTTGGAGGGAAGAAATATTTATGCCCTCAAAATAAGCGACCATGTCCATCTGGATGAGAACGAAGCCGAAGTGCTCTTCATCGGATGCCACCATGCACGCGAATGGATTTCGGTCGAAGTGCCCTTAATGCTGGGAAAATACCTGGCTGAAAACTACGGAAATAATTCCGAGGTCAAAGACATTGTCGATCAAAGCGAAATATGGATCATCCCCCTTTTAAATCCAGATGGTTTAGATTATTCCATCCATTTTTATCGCTACTGGCGGAAAAACAGACGTGATAACGGAGATGGAACATATGGAGTCGACCTCAACAGGAATTACGGATACAAGTGGGGATACGACAACAGTGGGTCGAGCCCAAACACAGCCTCCAATGTCTTCAGGGGCATGTCTGCCTTTTCCGAGCCGGAATCGCAGGCCATAAGAGACTTTTATGCAAGCAGGAATTTTCAAGCCATGATCACCTATCATAACTATTCCCAGCTTATCCTGTATCCATGGGGATATACAGAGGAACTCACAGAGCAAAATGACCTTCTCAGTCAGATTGCGTCAGACATGTCTGGGCTAATAGAATCAGTAAACGGGAGAATCTACGTGGATGAGCCTGCAAGTTCACTGTATCTTACCAACGGTGATACCACAGACTGGAGTTTTGGCGTCTACGGCATTCCTTCTTTTACTATAGAGCTCCCGCCCGAAGGCTGGGAGTACGGGGGCTTCTTCAATGCAGAGGAGGATATTCAGCCGATCTTCAATGAGAATCTTCCAGCAGCGCTCTATCTTATCGATTGGTCTGTTCAAAATTTCGGGTCTTCACTAGGAATCCCTGAAAAGAGAAGAATGATACCCGAAAAAAGGATTACAAAGCCAAACATTCGGAAAGAGCAGCTCAAACAAGATAGGCGAAATACACGAGATTCACATCATAAACCTGTAAAGAGAGAAAAAATAAAGGATTCAAAGGTGAAATACAATCCTCCAGCGCAAGGTTCAAAGTCCAAGGCCAAAAATCGCAAGGGAATAAAATAAATTGACAAAGCGCATCTAAATGCTTATTAATAAAGGATAATATAAACCCTATTTAAGAGATAATATATACAATGATAGCTTCCATCTTAAGTATTTTGTCTTTGCAGGAAACTTCTCCTATTCCAAAAGAAGGAGCTCCTTACTGGATCCTTTGGTTTTTCCTCTGCATAATTATTCTGCTAATCACTTTCATATTCTTAAGGGACAAATCCTTGAGGCAGCGAGTAAATCTATTTCTTTCCAAAGCAAAAAGAAGATTGGTAAAAACCCATCTCCAGACGAAGATCAGAAAGGAAAATCGTAAAAAAGACGAGCTCATAATGGAGCTGGGGATAAAAACCTGGAAAGAAGGCATTCGAAATGAAAAAAGTGAAAAAATAGACAAAAAACTCGAAACTCTAGATGAAAGCAGGAACAAATCCCAGAAAGAATTGGAAGAAATTCATTCTAAAATAAAGAAGCTTGACAATCAACTCACAGAAAGCGACGAGAAGAATGATGATCTTATTGAAAAACAGGAGGGAGATAAAAAACCTTTCCAGGAAAAACTGGATGAAACAAAAGAAAAGGAAAGGCTTATAGAACTTCACCTTATCCAAAAGCAAAAAGAAATCGAGGGCGAGGAAAAAGACTTGAGTGCTGCAGAAAAGGAAGTCAAAGATCTAGAATTAAGCTCAAATCTTTCTGAAGAAGAGAAGAAAAGCAAAATAAATGAGGTCAAAGAAAAAATAAAAAAACTGGAAACGAGCAGAGAAAAGATTCAAAAAGAGCTTGAAGAACTCAGGAAAGAAAAACCGGAATTGGAAAAAGAGATCAAAAACCTTCAAAGAAAAGTAAATGATTATGAAAGAACAATAAAGAAAATAAAAAAAGAGAAAAAAGAGAAAAGAGGAATAATCCTCAAGGAAATCAAGGAGTTGAGAAAAGACGACAGCACAGTCCAAAAAAAGATAAAAGAGACTGAAAAACAAAAAGAACCGCTCTTTGAAGACCTGGGTAAAGTCATTGACGAATTTAGGGTTGAAAGCAAAGAACTTACTCCTCTTTATTCTCAAATAGACAAGATAAATAGGCGCGTTCAAGATATCGAAAAACAGATACAAAATATATAAATAACAAACAAATCTTATTTACTCCCCACACCTTCCCGTTTACAATATAACTATGGATAAGCCGAAAATGCTGGTTCATGTATGCTGTGCACCCGATGCGCTCTATGTCCTGGGCGTTCTTAAAGACAATTATGAAGTCAGCGGATATTTTTACAATCCCAACATCCATCCTCATGAAGAATACGATTTAAGATTGAAGGAGACAAAAAAAGTGGCTGAGGTACTAAATGTGAAGCTTTTCGAGGACCTCTATGATGATGAGCGATGGTTTAAGATCACTCAAAAATTCAAAGAGGAGCCCGAAAAGGGGCAGAGATGTGACGTTTGTTATGAGATGAGACTTGATAAGACAGCCCAGAAAGCCTCTCAACTCGGCTTCGATATATTCACCTCGGTCATGAGTCTCAGCCCATGGAAAAAAGCCGATGTTCTTAACCGAATTGGAAAAATGTTTGCACACAGATACAAAATAAATTTTTTAGAGGCTGATTTCAAAAAGAAAGATGGTTTCAGAAAAAGCATTGAACTCAGCAAACAATACGGACTCTACCGCCAGGACTATTGTGGATGCGTATACAGCAAAGACAATAAGCATGAAAACAAAAAATAACACAAAAGAATCAAAAGGATCCGCGATTAAGATAGTTGTTTTTGGAGTCGTACAGGGCGTAGGATTCAGGCCTTTTATCTATCGACTGGCCGGTAAATTTTGTTTTAAAGGCTGGGTTCAAAATATTGGCTTCGGAGTGGGAATTCATCTTGAATCTGAGAAAGAAACGGATTTCAAAGATTTCCTTAAAGCTTTCGATGATGAGAAACCTCCTCTTTCTCAGATCGAAGAAATCACCTTTCAGTCTGTTCATTTCCAAGATTTCAAAGATTTTACAATAAAAAAATCAAAAAAAGGAAAAAGTTTTGTCTTCATTTCTCCCGATATATCTATCTGTAAGAGCTGCCACAAAGAGATGATGACTCCCACGGACAGAAGGTATCATTATCCTTTCATCAACTGTACCGATTGTGGCCCTCGCTACACGATTGTCCAATCCCTTCCCTATGACAGAAAACAAACCACTATGAAAAGCTTTAACATGTGCGAAGAGTGTAGCCATGAATACACAGATCCCCTCGACAGGCGGTACCATGCCCAGCCCATCGCATGTTCAAAATGCGGACCTCATATGAGCCTGCTTGAGGGCAGATCAGGAAAAAAAATAGAAGGAGGCATCGGTAAAGCCGCTTCCCTTTTAAAAGAGGGGAAAATTTTGGCGGTTAAAGGACTCGGCGGTTTTCATCTTATCTGTCACGCTCTCAATCCTAAGGCTGTCCGCCGCTTGAGAAAAATAAAAGAACGCAAAATAAAACCTCTGGCTTTAATGGCCCGGGATTTGGAGACTATAGAGAAATATGCCTTCCTTACTCCCACAGAGAAAGAAATGCTCTGCTCAGCCCGCCGTCCGATTGTTCTTCTCAAGAAAAAAAAAGAGATAGAAGGTATCGCTCCCTTCCTTGAAGAAATGGGATTCATGCTTCCCTACACCCCTCTCCACTACCTTCTGTTCACACATCTTGATCTCATTGTAGCCACAAGCTCCAACAGAAAAGATGCCCCCATCATAAAAGATGAGGAAGAAGGAATCGAAGAACTTTGCGATTACATCTTAACCCACAATCGCCCTATCCATATGAGAGCTGATGATTCAGTGATCAAAGTTGTCAACGATGAACCTCTTTTTTTAAGACGCGCTCGAGGTTATGTCCCATATCCCCAAAAAGTTCCCAATGAACTTGAGTCTCCTCTCCATGTTCTGGCATTGGGAGGAGAGCTAAAGGATACAATCTCTCTTTATAAAAACGGCTATGTGATTACAAGCCAGTTCCTGGGAGATTTAGATGAATACCAGAATTATAAATATTTTAAGGAAACTATAAATCACCTGACTCAGCTTTTTGAAGCTAAGCCCGAGATTATGGTTTCTGATATGCACCCCAATTTTCATAGCACTCAGTACGCTCAAAAATCAGGGCTTCTTCACTTTCAGGTTCAACACCATTTTGCACATATCCTGGCAGCACTTCTTGAACATAAAATTCCGCCAAAAAAAAAAGTTCTTGGAGTAGCTTTTGACGGCTATGGCTACGGAGAGGATGGACTTGCTTGGGGAGGTGAGTTCCTTTTAGCTGACTATTCATCTTGCGAGAGACTTGCTCATTTCAAATACGTACCTCTCCCGGGTGGGGACCTGGCTGCAAAGCAGCCCTGGAGAATGGCCTTATCCTACCTGAAGGATGTTTATGGCTCCCAGCTCCCTTGCGTAAAGGCAATGGATAAAGTCAGCACAAATAAAATAAAAGGTGTTATGAGTATGATTGAACAGAAGATCAATAGCCCTCTCACTTCAAGCTGTGGGAGACTGTTCGATGCGGTCTCGTTTATTACAGGCCTTTCCCCGCTGGAGGTTGAATATGAAGCGGAGGCTCCGCTAAGATTGGAATCGGTAGCCAGTAAAGAGATTGAAGAGAATTATAGGTTTTCGGTAGAGGGTAACAGCCCTCCTTTCCAAATCTCCTTTTCTCAGACAATAAAGTCGATCATTAAAAATCTGGAGCAAAAAACGTCCGCATCCATTATCTCAGCCAGGTTCCATAATACTTTGGCTCAGGTCATAGCTTCCATGGCAGAAAGGGCAAAAAGGGTACATGATATTGATACTGTGGTTTTGGCTGGTGGCGTTTTCTTAAATGAAAAATTACTTCATAGAGCTACAGGCCTTCTGGAAAAAAAAGGATTCAATGTGCTCAGGCCTTTATTCTATTCTCCCAACGATGAGTCAATCTCCATTGGGCAAATTGCCTATGCTCTCAATAAATTAAAAACTAAGCGCTCATTATAGTGATACGCCACATGAGTATTTATACTAATCTCCGTAATTTCTTTATTTTCAATACATTCATAATTCTCTTATTTTCTACTACTTAGCAGGCATGACTAGTTTTTGTGCAATTTGTCATATATCCAAGAAAATTCTAAATATTGGTTACTTTTTTTGGCTCCTTTCCACGACTTTTCCACAGATTCTGTTAAAAACTTTTTTCCTCATTTTTTTACTTTTCTCACCTGGATTATTTACGAGCCGAGATTGCTGTAGCGGCGAGGCCACAGCCCATGAAGCTGTAGTAGTCATCTACTGCGAATGGGCTGCAAC
>JAGLWV010000117.1 GCA_023133225.1 Candidatus Aminicenantota bacterium
TGCTCATTAAACGAAAGAACAGTGTGCCTCGAGATCCCAGAGAACTCAATGCTGAGATTCCTGAGGATCTAAGCCGTATGATCCTAAAATGTATGAAGGAAGACAGAGAAAAGAGATATAACAGTGTAAAGGAAATCCTTTCTGAATTGAAAAGAATAGAAGATGGAATAACCACTTTAGAGAGAGTGATCCCAAAAAAAAAGACTATCATCTCAAGTAGAATGTGGACAGCACTAAAAAAACGCTGGGTCATGATCGCCTCACTCTTTGTGGTCGTTGTCATGACGGGACTCACTCTCGCGTATTTCAAGGGTGAAAATCTGGCACTTCCTCCATCTCCGAGTATGCTTGTGATTCTGCCGTTTGATAATTTAGGGCCTCCTGAAGACGGATATTTTACTGACGGGATAACCGATGAGATCACGAGCCGGCTATCCGCCTTGCAGGGGCTCAATGTCATCTCCCGCACCAGTGCAAATCGGTATAAAAATACGAATAAGACATCGAAGCAGATAGGAAAAGAATTAGGTGTTGATTTTGTGTTAGAGGGAGCTGTGCGCTGGGACCGGAACTCCGATGGCAAAGGCAAGGCGCGTATCACTCCCCAGCTCATCCGCGTCGAAGATGATACTCCCCTTTGGTCCGATACTTACGACCGTGTCATCGAAGACATCTTTGCTGTCCAATCTGAGATAGCAGAGGAGGTTGCCAGACAATTGGACCTCACCATACTGGAACCGGAACGCAAAGCCTTGCATGCAAAGCCTACGGAAAATCTCGAGGCATATGACTATTACCTTAAAGGAAGAGAACATGAGAACCTAGGATGGGCACGTGCAGATAATGGAGAATTCGATCAGGCTTTAGAGCTGTTCGAAAAAGCAATCCGGCTGGATCCAAATTTTGCCCTGGCATATGTTCAAATGTCTTTAATCTATTCAAGAATGTATTTTTTTGGAGCTGACTGCACGCCTGGTTGCCTGGCAAGTTCGAGGGCTGCTGCCGAGCGCGCACTTCAGCTCCAGCCAGATCTGCCTGATGCAAAGGTAGCACTGGCATTATATTATTACAGAGGTCTCCTCGATTACGAACGGGCAACTGAAATATTTAGATCCATCCAGAGGATTCGCCCCAACTTCTCCACAAACTTGCTGGGCTACATTCAGAGGCGCCAGGGCAAGTGGGAGCAATCCCTGGAAAATCTCGAAAAGTCATTCAAGTTCAATCCGCAATATTCTCAGTTAGGCTATGAAATAGGCCTGTCCTATCTTGCTATGCGCAAATACGAGCAAGCTGAGGAGTGGTTCGACCATGTCCTCTCGATCAATCCCAAACATTTTTCTGCTCAAATGGGGAAAGTCTCGATCCGGGTCCTTTCGGAAGGGAATACAAACGACGCTAGAGCTTTGCTTGAAACGCTGCCACAACACAGGCTAGGGGATTACATGCGCTTTACTCTTGGAATGCTCGAACGAGACTATCAGAAGGTTCTGGATCTACTTGTATCCCTTTCATACACTTCCTTTGAAGGGCAGCATTTTTATTTCCATAAGAATCTTGCCTATGCCTCTGTATATCATGCGATGAAAGAGTTTTCCTTAATGAAGACCCATGCCGATCTGGCTCGCATCGCATTGGAAAAAACTGTCAAAGAAAATCCTAATGATCCAAGATTTCACGCTGCACTCGGGCTCGCTTACGCCTATCTGGAACATAAGGCCGAAGCCGTCCGGGAAGGGATCCGGGCGGTCAACCTGTATCCCATCTCAAAAGATGCAGCCTTAGGGCCTGTATATGTCCTTAACCTGGCCAGGATCTATACTGTGGCTGGTGTAAATGATAGGGCCATCGAGCAGTTGGAATATCTCCTCTCTATCCCGTCCTGTGAATACCTCTGGCATCTTGTCTCTGTTCCCATTCTGGAACTCGATCCGCAGTGGGATATGCTGCGCGGGGATCCAGGATTTCGCCGTTTGACGAAATAAGGCCCAAACCTTTTTATTTCATCTCATCAAGAATTCTCTGTAATTTTCTGCGGATAACTGGCATCTTCTCATCACGTCTTTCTTGGATCGGAGTTTTTTCGAGTGGATCAGCAAACAAATCAAATAACCTGCCGTCGTCATAAAGCTTCCATCGTTTATTCCTGACGTACCGGCTCGGTTTCCACTTTCCCCAGTGCGGATCATAGTGACAAAATATCCATTCTCTAGGTACGCCTTTTTCTCCTTTGATCTGGGATAAAAAGCTTTGCCCGTCAATGGTTAGATTCTCCGGGATTTCTACACGAGCTAATTGTGCTAGTGTTGGAAAAAAATCGCTAAAATCGATCAGATCGTCACTCTCTTTTCCTGAAAGGGATGTACCTCTCCAATTTACGATGAAGGGAACATGAGTACCAGCATCAGCGGGTGTACCCTTTCCCCCGCGCACTATCCGTTTCAGCATTTTTGTTTCGATTGATCGGTGTGTGCCATTGTCACCTATAAACATAATGAGCGTATTTTCCCGAATGCCGAGTTCATCCACTTTGCGGACAATTTTTCCAATGATCTTGTCCATGCATCCAACTGTATCTGCGAAATATTCCGGATTGTTTTTCTTCTTATCTCCAGGTTTAGCTGAGTCAGGAGTTGGGACAAAAGGGCTATGAGTGAGCACCATAGGATAATAAATAAAAAATGGCCCGTTCTTCTTTCGTTCCATGAAGCCATTGATATAATCTAAGAATACATCAGGGCCATATTTCCCTTTGAGGTCATCCCTCATTTTGCCATTTTCTTGTATCCGGGGATTCCAGTACCGGGAACCGAGCTTGTCAACCTGCCAGAGGCAATGCTCATCGAATCCAGCTTTGCCGGGATAGGTGCCAAGACCTTTATTGCGGCCAGCCAATTGCCATTTGCCGGCAACACACGTAGCATACCCTGCTTTTTTTAGTATATGACCAAAAGTGACTTCCTTTGGATGGAGAGCTCCGAACTCCGTGTAGTTTCGAAAATTGTACTGACCGGTCATAATTTGAACTCTTGAAGGCGTGCAGAGCGGTTGAGAGTAACAGTGTGTGAAACGGATCCCTGTACGGGCTAATTCATCGAGATGGGGTGTTTTATAAGATTGACTTCCATTGCAGCTCAGGCACTCATATCCGAGGTCATCAGCCATGATTAAAATAATATTGGGCTTTTGTTGCCGGCTTTTTTTCTCAGAAGGAAAAGAAGGCAAAGTCAGTGTTATTATTCCCAGCCCCGTTTCCTTCAAAAATTTTTCGTCGATTGTACTGTTTTGGATTCATTATACAAACCTTTAATCAAGCATAGAATAAAGAATAAAGGGGGTCAAATCTTTAATCTTGAAAAACCGCTTAACGTATTATTCTATCTATTGATTCGCTCATCTTCTCAACATTAAAGATTTGACCCCATTTTACCGTGTTATCAACAATAAAGATTTGACCCCATTTTACTTTCTGTGATATTGGGTATTAGGAGTAAAAACTATTCTAATAAAAAAAAGGAAGGTGGAGTTAAAAAATGACAAAAAAAACAGTGATTTTCGTGTCGGTTATGATAGCGATACTTGCCGTACAG
>JAGLWV010000118.1 GCA_023133225.1 Candidatus Aminicenantota bacterium
CAAGATAACTGATATTATATCAAGTAATTAAACTTAAAAATCACTCCTTTTTTGGCCCTGAATAGCCCTTTTGAGTGTCAAAAACATCGTTTGAAGCAGCTAATTCCTTTTTCAATTCATGAGTCCCTCTACCTTCAACAACTCTTCTCATTCCTGATTTAATCCCGAGCCTTTCTTTTAGTTGTTCAAGAAATCTGCTGCTTCCTACTCCTACACTCTCAGTCCACATATAATCTCGTTGGGGATGTCTCTCCGTTCTAAGAGCTTCATCAATAACATTTTTGCGATTTTCTCGTATTTCCATCTCACCTACATAACCAAATATCTTCATCAATCGCTTTCTATCTATTCGATTAAATTTCTTGCGCTCATTTTGAATTTCATAAAAACCACCAAAGGGCCATTCTGCCGGATGGCTTACAACTCCAGCTCTGACCATATTCAGGTCAATGTAAATCATGCATTGAATCAGATGTGTGCCATACTCAATGGCTGTGGCATGGTATCTATCTTGCCAGAATGCTCCCCGGCGGTTTTTCCGGAGATTGTATTCTTGGGCAGTCCGTCCAGCTATCAACTGCATAGATTTAGAGACGACATTCTGATCTTTTTCACATAATACAAGGAGATGAACATGATTTGAGGTTACTACATAGTTCAAAATCGAGAGACCATAACGCTTCTTGGCTTCAAACAACCAGCTCATCCAATTCTTTTTGTCCTTATCAAACTTGAGCAGGAATTCTTTTTTGTGGCAGCGATGAGTCAAGTGCCAAATGTATCCTGGGATGAAATAGCGGTTTGCTCGAGCCATAATTGTGTCTCTATCCTAAGAAGACGCTTTTTGACCCCAAAAAAACTCATTCAAGCCAGAATTTTAATGTAAATTACCATTTAACGTGCTGATTATAATTAAGATATCTTGGTCCGACCCCAAACTATGAAACCAAACTATGACCCCAAACTATGTTTATAACTTGGTCCGACCCCAAACTATAAGACAAACTAGATCCCCAACCCCAAACTAGATCCCCAAACTAGCCAAACTAGATTGGAAGAAAGTCTGAATCTTGGTTATGAGAAAAACAACATAACGAGCTCATATCACTGTAAATAAAATATAGTGTCGGCAGTTATTATGAATAATTCAGGCTAATTAGAGGCAGAGAAGATTATGGACTAGTCCTTTGGGGTAAGATGCTTTCCTTTAAGAAAGAAATTATTCCGAGGAAAAATCACCCATAATATCATCTTCAACGGTGATTGAAAAAGATCATAAAAACAGCTATTTAAAAGTTGTTAATATCTCAAAGAAGTTTCTGTTCAGACAGAGATCTCTAAATTCAATGAAGGAGGATTGACCTTGAAAAAAATTACCATAGTTTCTCTTTTCATCATTTGCTTGGCTGCTCAGGTTTCTTTGGCTTCAACTCCACAGGAATATCCTGAAAAAACCTCTTTTTTCATAAGAGAAATAACGCCTTTTACCTATGTTTGTATCCCTCACAAAGGTTCTTTTTCGGATATGGAAAGAGTGTCCGGGATCCTAGCCTCCTCAATACAAAGCCAGGATATTCTTCTCATAGGAAACATACTTGGGATCTATTACAACAGTCTAGAAACATCCCAGCCTGGAGAGTTGATCTGGGAGGTCGGCTTTCCTGTTGATCCTGAGGCTATGCCTCAGAAACCCCTGGAGAAAAAACAGTGGAATTTCACAACAGTGTTGACAGGTCTTCACTTCGGTCCTTATACAGAAAGTAACCAAACTATCAATAAAATGAAGGAGTGGATGAAGGTCAACAACTACGTATCTGATGGTCCTATCCTGGAAAAGTACTTGGATGTAAATCCTTCAAGTCCCATGCCGGGAGGGCTCAGAATAGAAATCTGGATTCCCTGCAAGGAAAGCGAAGAGATTGTTTTTCTAAAAGTGAAAGATCAACTCGCTGATGTCAGGTCAGGTCCTAATCCTGGTTATAGCGTTCTTGCCCAACTGAAAATGGGGGCACTGGTGGAGTTGTCAGGAAAATTCGGTGACTTTTACGAGATTATTTTCTTGGATCAAGACGGACAACCTGTACAGGGATTTATTGATAGAAAAGTGGTTGAGATTGTGAGCGGTGAAGAGGCAAAAGGAGAAGTCACTGAATATTTCCCACAAAAGAAAGAGGAAGTTATAATCGAAGAAAGACTAAGAATCGAAGAGGAGCCTAAAACTGAAAAAAGGCCAAAAACCGTAAAGACAAAGAGCGTGATTTCTGCTTTAAAAGCACTGAAAAAGATGTACCTTGAGTTCGGTTTTTATTATTCCATGAGAAATTCGTACAACAGGGGTCTTCTTGATGAGTGGTTCATTGAAAGAACTGGTGATCCTTCAAGGCTTGTGGATCAGGGCTCTCCGGCTTTTTTCAGTGTGAGCGGGACTCTGTTCATGGACATAAGCAATAACCTTTCTCTTGGAGTCGGGACGGATGTCCTCATTTCTTCTCCCCATGCGCTCTGGGGTACACAGATTTATTGGGGCGGCAGTCAGGAGATAGTCCTCAGTCCATTCATAATGGCAATCAAAATGCCCCTCAGAATGAAAATAGGTGGAATGGGCATGATGATGAGTGTTACAGCTTCACCCGCGTTGCTTATGGGATGGGTTACAGGCACTTATGATGACAGTGGCAGCTCAACCTACTGGGAATTTAAACCCTCGAGCAAGATGGGTTTTGGAATGAGTGGAGGAATCGAAATGTTCTTTGGAAAATCATTAGGTATGGGAATGAACATGGGCTGGCGTTCTCTGACGGTTGGGCTTTCGTTCGAAAATCCAAGCAGTGAAACAGGCTTTTCCACTCCACTTATGAGCAGCGGGGCTCCGGTAACAGTCGACCTCGGTGGCACTTACATAACGACGGGACTTCTTTTCCGATTTTAATACCTGATAACTTTTGAAATAGTTCGGTAGATAGTAAAAAATTAGAATCTGGCTCAGGTCGAGGACTATTCCTTCTCAATTAAAAAGTAAAAAAAACACCTATCTTACTTATTCAACAGGTTATATAAATTTAATATACTGTTGTATTTGACCAAATTTTTTTATTTTGGTATAAGCGAATTTGTATGAAAACAGATAAAAGTTTGGGAATGCATTGAGAACAAAATTCCGTTCAATTACATAAAGCAACTTGGCCGGCGGAAGAGGGAGAGTCAAAAAGTCGGCCTCAAGAGCATACTTTTGTCTTCACCGCTTTTTATAAGGAATGAGATAAAATGATGGAATGGAAATATCAGGATCAGAGCAGATCTCGATTTGCGGTTTGGATAGCCATGATCTTTGTTGTATTCGCTGCCGTTCCTGACGGTTTAGCGGCTGCACATTCTGAAGAAGTAAAGAAGGTCCGCAGGACAATAGCAGGAGAGCAGTACAAAGTTTCTGGTTTCCATAAGTGGCTCCTCGGAAAAGACTATCGAGATCTGTGGGTGACTCCAATTGAAGTTGAGGTTTTAGATCTCAACAGTTTTGCGAACGGTCTCCGCCCCGTAAGGCGCGTTGGCGGGATGCAAACGCTGGGACTTGCCATGGAGGGGGCTGATGGACGCAGCTACACGTTCCGTGGTGTTGATAAGGATCCGACTTCGTTCCTGCCTCCCAGTTTCCGAGACACTTTAGCCGCTCACCTGATTCAAGACCAGATCGCTGCAGCTATTCCAGGTGGAACTGTTATCGTGCCGGTAATTGCTGATGCTGTAGGGGTGCTTCATACAAAACCCAGGCTAGTGATGATGCCGGACGATGCTGTCCTTGGTGAATTTCAAGAAGCCTTTGGAGGAGCTCTCGGCACTATCGAGGAATACCCATTGGCTGCCTCGGAAACAAATCCTGGCTTTTTCGGTGCGACCGAGATTGTTTCCACAAAGGAAATGTGGAAGCGATTGTTTGCTGGGCCTGAGGACCATATCGACTCCCGTGCGTTTCTCAGGGCTCGTCTGCTCGATATTCTGATCGGCGATTGGGATCGCCATGGCAATCAGTGGCGCTGGGCCAAAATCCCAGGCAAGACACATTGGCAGCCAATATCAGAAGACCGTGATCAGGCTTTCGTAAGTTATGAAGGCCTTGTACTCCAGTTTGTTCGCTCCCGGAAACCTCAGCTTGTCAGGTTTAAAGAAAAATATCCCGGATTGGAAGGGCTGACCTGGAGCTGTTCGGAAGTGGATCGCTGGATTCTCACCGACCTTAATAAGTCGGTTTGGATTGAGATGGCAACAGAGATCCAGAACCACGTGACCGATGAGATCATTGAAGCCGCTGTTCAGCGAATGCCGAAGGAGTATTACGAACTGAGCGGTGTTGGGATTGAATCGAAACTCAAACAACGTCGTAACAAGCTGTTGGATGTTGCCCAGCAGTTCTACTATCATCTGGCCGGTCAGGTAGACATTCGATGTACAAATAAGAACGAGATCGCAAGAATCAGGCGATTCGATAGCGGCGACATAGAAGTGAATGTTGCTTTGGCGGTTGAGGGCGAAGCTGTAGCTGAACCCTATTTTCGAAGGCGATTCAGCCATAAGGAAACAACAGAGATTCGTATTTACCTCTACGGGGGAGATGACCTTGCCATTTCTCTGGGCGGAGCACGTCATGGGATCAAGGTGCGTGTGGTGGGGGGGGCTGGATCTGATATGGTAGACGATTCCGAAGGAGGCGGCATTCACTTTTTTGATTCGAAGGGAGACAATCAAATAGTAGCTGGTCCCGGAACCAAATATGATCCCCGTATGTACAATCAGCCAGTATTGGACCAAAGAGCCCCGTGGGCCCAGCCCCGTGACTGGGGTCGCTGGACAAGAGCTATTTTTTTGCCCGGCATGAACACAGATATAGGAATTCTCCTGGGAGGCGGTATCAAAACCTGCAGCTATGGTTTCCGGAAATATCCTTATGCTTCTAGCCACTGGATTCGTGGTGATTATTCTATTGGCGTACAGTCATTTCGCTTCGAATATGAGGGTGATTTCCGGCGTATAAATTCCTCTCTCTATGGTACGGTCTTTGCGCGGGCTTCCGGAATAGAAATCTTACGCTTTTACGGCTTCGGGAACGAGACATCAAAACAGGAGCCGGATGATTTTAATAAGGTTAAACAGAGCCAATTTTCCATTTTTCCTGCTCTCAATTGGGCTGTCTCTTCTCAGCTCATACTGTCAATTGGACCAGATATCAAGTTTGCCAGAAGCAAACTCGACCCTGAGACCTTACTCGGTCAGGATAAATCCTACGGAGTCGAAAGTTTTGGCCAGCTAGGCCTCCGGCTTGGATTCCGTTACAACTCATGTGATCCTAACAAAGCCGGCAGCCCTGGTGTGCGGATTCAGGCTGAAGGTTTCCTCTATCCTGAAGTATGGGATGCAGAAAGCGCCTTTGGTGGATTCAGTGGTAGTGCTGCAGCTTATCTGCCTGCTACAGATCGCATAATTCTAGCTGTGCGTATTGGCGGAAAGAAAGTATTCGGATCATATCCTTTCCATGAAGCCGCCTATATAGGAGGAAAATCGTCAGTTCGAGGATTTAGGAGAGAACGCTTTGCCGGTGATGCATCAATCTATGGGAATGTTGAACTTAGAGTTACCCTTGGCAAGGCTCTATTCATTTTACCTGGAGAATACGGTGTCTTTGGACTGACTGACGTCGGTCGTGTTTATTTCAAAGGGGAATCCTCCAAAAAGTGGCATCCTGCGGTGGGTGGGGGTATCTTTTTCTCGATTTTTGATTATTCGACTGTCTTTTCCCTGGCAATTGCGACGTGTGAGGAGAAGACATCGGTATATTTGAAAGGTGGCTTTTCCTTCTGAATCCCCTTTGACTAGGATCTATTGATTAGCCCATTACTCATTCCGAATATCTTTCGTGAAGGCATCGCGTGTTTAATAGGGTTGAATCTGGGTTTTCTGCTTTTGCGGATACGAGGAATTCCAAAGGACTCAGGAACAGTTATACAAAGGATATCTAGAGTATTAATAGCCGCTGCTTTTTATTTGGGCGCGAGTCACTTGCTCAAAAAACTTAGCGATGTTATTTTCAGAAGCGAGCCAGGAGTTGTGGAATTTGTCAGAATAGCTTTGACCATGATTCTTATCATCTGGGTCTCCACTGAGCTTAGCATTAAGCTGGGATTTTTCAGGCGGGATACAGAATTTTGACACAAAATTTTGTCTATGCTATAAAATTTTGAGATGAGGGTCAGAAGGACCGATACGGAAGGATTATGTGAGATCAATCATAAAGTTCTATAAGCAGCATTCATTTCTATTCAACTTATTTAAATTATTGATTTTTCTCTATATGTTTATATTTAGCCTTGAGCTAATGGGCATATCCCTAAAAATGATGGGGAAAGGGATGGCGACCACGCTAATCCAAACCACTACCAATCCGTTGGTGGGTTTGTTTGTAGGGATTCTGGCTACTTCTCTTATACAATCATCTTCTTCAACCACTTCCATTGTAGTAGGGCTGGTAGCTAGTGGCGTTTTGAATGTGGCCAACGCTATTCCCATAATAATGGGCGCGAATATAGGAACTTCGGTAACAAATACGCTGGCGTCACTCACACAAATAAAGCGCAATACAGAATTTGAGCGTTCGTTTTCTGTAGCGATTGTACACGATTATTTTAATCTGCTCTCGGTACTTGTGATATTCCCTCTCCAGTATTTTACTAACTTTCTGGGCTGCGCAGCGACCTTTATGGGGGAGAAATTTCAGAATGTGGGAGGCTTGAAATTCTTGAGTCCTGTAAAAGCATTAACCCGTCCGCCGGCAGATGTTCTGAAGCGTTTGTTTGAAGATTATCCCTGGATTTTGTTTGTTTTGTCTCTTGTCCTTTTGCTATTTGCCTTAACGCAGATGGTAAAGGCTTTGAAGGTTTTAGTCGTGAAAAAGGCGGAGGCTTGGTTCGACCGCTATTTATTCAAAACGGCTCTGAGGGCATTTTTTGTAGGATTGTTGTTAACTTTTATGGTCCAAAGTAGCTCCATTACCACTTCATTGGTGGTGCCGATGGCGGGTGCGGGACTATTAACAATTATCCAGATTTTTCCTTATAGTGTAGGGGCCAATCTCGGGACGACTGTGACAGCGATACTTGCAGCGCTGGTAACGGGTAATCTAGCAGCAATTATTGTTGCTTTTTCACATTTATTATTTAATATATCAGGAATGATTATTTGGTTGCCACTTAAATCTGTCCCTATATTTTTAGCTAAAAGATTTGCGCTGTTCTCAACACGAAATAAAACGATTCCCATCTTGTATATAATAATAGTTTTTTTTGTTATACCTATATTAGTAATTATTTTCTTCAAGTAAGGAGAGCTACCAATGTTAAAGAAATGGTTTGCAATCTTTAAAAAAGATACGTTGATGGATCGTGCCTATCGTCGATCTTTTTTGATGTTTGATATTATTCGCGAAATGTTTGCAACAGCCAGAGAATCGCTGCGGAATATGGAAGATAGTGAGATTGGTATCGATATTTACAATAAAGACGCTGAAATCAATCGTTTTGAACGTGAAGTTCGCCGAAATGTATTTAATCATCTGGCAGTCGTTGGGCCGGCAAGGCTGCCTTCTGGTCTGGTTTTAGTCAGCATTATCATCGATATTGAACGAATCGGGGACTACACAAAAAATATTGTCGAGCTGGCAATGAATCATCCCGGTAAATTACACGGCGCCAAATATGAAGAAGATTTGCAGCGGGTAGAAGCTTCGGTGGAAGATAGTATAATGAGAACCAAAAGCTGTTTTGAATCTACTGACGAAGCTTCGGCTTTCAAGCTTATAGAGGAATATGAATGGATAAATCCCGTATGCGATGAGAGTTTGATGGGATTGGTTAAAGAGGAAGATAAAAGTATTCGGCCTGGTGATGCGGTTTCTCTAGGTTTGTATTTCCGTTGCTTGAAACGGATTAACTCCCATTTACGTAATATTAGTACAAGCGTGGTAAATCCTTTTGATAAAATTGGATTCAAGCCAAAGAAACAATAAGTTTTTATGAATAATTCAGGCAAGTCGTCACCTTTAAATTTTGGTGAAATATATACGAAGGCAGAACAACTTTCCCCAGTTTGACTTTAGAAATATTAATGTGGTAGTATGCTGAAAAAATAGTGAATAAATTTTGCCGTTGATTTTTGTTTCCCAGTCAAATAAATTGTATCTTTGATGTTTCATCAACAGATGTTTTTTTACGAATTGAATTTATGGCAAACAAAAAAAATATTAAAATAGAAAGCTTAGGCATCTATTTGCCTGAAACCGTTCTGACGACAAGCGAATTGCTCAGTCAATGCAAACATCCTCCCTCATTGGATCTTGAAAAAATAACGGGTATTCGTGAGCGGAGAAAAGCAGTGGGCGAGTATGCAGTGGATCTTGCGGTAAAATC
>JAGLWV010000119.1 GCA_023133225.1 Candidatus Aminicenantota bacterium
CATGCAGGATCGCGTTGTTTAATAAATTCCCATTATCATCCTATGGATGTACAGGTACTTATCAACTCCGGCATATACCGCGATGGACACTATGTAGAACCTGCTTTTTCCACTTTCATACAAAAAAAACTGGGAATAAATACCGAATTTCAGGGAAGACGTACATTATCCTTTGATTTACAGAATGGCGGATGCGGCATGCTAAGTGGAATTCATGTTTTGATTAATTTAATTTTATCCGGTAGGATTCATTCCGGAATGGTGATTTCCAGTGAGGCCAATGCAGATAAAAATCCTGACCCTAATTATTTATATAAAAACAGTGGTGCTGCAGTTATGCTGGATCTATCACCAAATTCTCAAATCGGATTTGGAAACTTTGTATTTAAATCCTTTGAAAAATATATGCACCTGTATAGTTCGTTTGTAAGCTTGACACAGAAATATGGCCGTCTTTTAATAAAGAAAAAAAAGGAGCTCGAGGATGCGTACCTGGCATGCGTTCAACCTGTGATCAAAGAATTACTGGACACAGAAAACCTGTCAGCAGACGACATTAGTTTCGTCATTCCTTCGCAGATCAGTGAATACTTTTTAAATAAACTCCCTGAAAATATATATTTTAGTGCTGAAAAGATAATAAACCTTATTCACAAATATACCGATACGCTTACGACTTCAGTATTCCTGTCTTTAAAGCACCTTTTAGATAATAAAGTGATCAAACCCGGACAGAAGATCATCCTGCTGACTGTGGGATCAGGAATAACCGTTGGTGCATCAATTTATTATTTTTGACAAGCCGTGCGGTTTTCCCGCAACGGGCTCTTCAATATTACTCACATTATCAGCCGTATGTAGTTTTTTTTGTTGATTTGTTTTATCTAAAATTTCCAGATTTCCCTATGTCTTCCATTATTCGTTTTGAATTAATTTATACACAAATAAATTATCATCATGGCGGAGGTATAAACGGCCGTCGCATACCACTGGATGGGCCCAGTGAAATCCTGTGCTCTTTTTGGGGAGCTGAAAACTGGATATGATCTTGAAGGATTCATTGGAAGATTTGACCAGGTTTACCTGTCCCCTTTCTGTAAAATAATAAAACATCCCATCAGCATACATTAATGACCCTTTTCCCCCTTCTGTATCCCGATAAAGAATTATCCCGGTTTTAAAATCTAAACAATACCAGCCTTTTTTTTCATGACCGGTTCCGTAAATATAACCGTCCAGGTAGAGGATCCCTCCATGATGATTGTCCAGCAGTTCATTAAACCAGACTTTTTCTGCGTTTACTTTTTTCCCTTTATAGGTCAACTTAATTAAAATTGTTCCGGCTCCATACCCTGAGCTGATACAGACATACCCGTTCTTGTAAATGGGATTGGCTATATTGAGTTTTCGCTTATTGGTATGCCCGATTTTCCATAATAATTCCCCAGAATCAGCATTTACTCCAATCACTCCCAAATCGGTCATGGTGATGATCTGGCGTAGTCCCTGATCCTCTACCAAGATCGGGGAGCTATATCCAGGTTCTTCCCCGACATTCTGATTGGCCCATACTGTTTTTCCAGACTTTTTATCCAGAGCCACCATATATCCCTTTGCCCCTCCGGGAAAGCAGATGAGATTATTGCCATCGATTAATAAAGATTCCGAGTAGCCATAACGGGGAATTGTTCCATCAAAGGTCTTAACAATATTCTTGTGCCAAACCAGGGACCCATCTATAGCTTTGAAAACCGATAAGCTACCCAACTCGCCCAAATGATAAACAAATCCTTCATTTAAGGTGGGGGTTGCGCGTGCTCCATCGTAATCCCTGGCCCAGCGCTGGTTTCCTGCTTTCCACCGCATGCCATTTGGTTTTTTCCAAAGGATTTTTCCCTGGTAATCAAGAGCAAGAACATAAGTCTGGTTTTCCAAGGAACCGGCCGTAAAAACCATTTGATTGGATATTGCTACCGAACTATAACCTTTACCCAGGCCTGATGTTGTCCATAATAACTCTGGTCCCTGTTCTGGCCATTTTGTTAATAATCCGGTTTCATTTGATATATTATTACCATTGGGCCCATAAAAATATGCCCATTCTTTTTCTCGATTTATTTTTCCGGATGTAGGGAGTGTGAAAATCATAAAAATACTTAAACTTATTATCAAATGAATGGATATTTTGCCTTTCATTTTAAAAACCTCCTAAAATTAATATTCTCTAATCTACCTGATTTCAACTTATATCTGGTAGCTTATGCCGGGTAACCCACAGTTTGAGCAAAGAGTACCTGTTGTTCCGGTCTGAGTTTGAAATCCTTGGCAGCCTGTTTTTTATTACAATTATGAAACCAGGCTGCTAAATTTTGAGATGCAGCAAAAAGGTAAACATTCTGAGCAATTAGACCGGTATCTACATAATAATAGGACTTTTGTACTTCCGGGTCCTTTATTTTCTTATCCGGCTGCCAGTCAGCTAATACATATCTGGATTTATCCACCACATAAAAGATATTTATGGGAGCTCTAACCGCACTGCGGCGGCCAGCTAAAGCTCTAAAGTCTCCCCTGACCACGGGGATCAGGCGATGGGGGACTGCATCATACAGATAGACTCCCTCTTCCATGGCAATATAAAGATCAATTTCCTGAGAATTACTTGCAGAAGCAGCAGTTCGTCCGGATTTGTTAAATGCTCCTTTTGTTCGGTTGACTCCAAAGGCTGACCAAAGCAGATTTGAAAGGGTTTGGGGATCTAGTTTTTTTGGGCTGATATTTCGATTGGTTTTTCTTTCCTGTAAGGAGGCTAAAACCGTTAAGCCCCCATTCTTTTTGGGTGGTAGAAGATTGATTGGTTTAAGATTTTTTGAAAAACTGGATTTTGTGCTGGTCAAAAGGGCGATGGCAGGTATTGTCTTTATAAATGCTCTACGATTCATCTTATCCTCCTTTTTTTATATAGAAGAATTTCCTTTTTTCGCACTTACAGCGGGAGTAAGTCCTGAGAAGCATCTTGAATACTGGATAAAGACTATTTCAACACCCACTCTTTTAGCTTTTCGTATTCCACCTCACCGCAGATGACATCGTCGGTTTCCGTGTTCAGGAAGGTGGGTGTTCGCAGCTGACCTCCGCATTTAGGTTTAATAATATCCCCGTAAGAGCGCATCAAGTCTGCGTTTTTTTCATTGTGCCAGATCTCGAGTCTTTCAAGCTTGACGTCTGTCTCCTTTTCCAATCTGTCCACACTCGGCATCATGTGCTTGCAGTGTGGACATTCCCTTGCCCAAAACATGATCAGCTTATTCATTTTTCTCTCTCCTTACAAAAAGTCCGCACCAACATTCTCCTTTCTCTTTATATGTCTCATGAATAAGAAAGTTGCACGGGCAGACAAGCTTTAGATCTTCCATAAAATCTTTTGTGATCAGCCTGCATGGACAGTATTTTAATCGGTAGTTTTGCTCGTTATTGAAAAGCCCATCCAGGAGCATCTTGACTTTCTCTTTATCAGGATTCACTTGAAATTCATTGTTTTCCGTGAATTTTTCAATCGCTTCGAGAAATTTTGTTTTATCGAACTCAACTATAGTTATGTCGCTTACTTTTTGAGCCTCTCCGGAAGAAATTTCTACATAAGCATTCTTTACCATACACGTAGGGCATATTTCTGGAGGTCTTATCCCATAATGAATATCATTGCATACAAAACATCGCCAGTATTTTTTCATGTTTTAAATTTTTAAAAGATTCCTTGCCGGGTTGTCAAAAGAATGGGGCAATCAGCTTTTTTTGGCCATTTCCTGTTCCATCTCCGATTTTCGGGTGCAGTAATAACCGTTTTTAAGGCCCATTTTTAAATACACAGGGCACTTAGGACAAACGCAACCTTTCTCTTCCGTTATGATTTTGCTTTTTCCAATAAAAGGGTGACAAAAGCCGAGTTCTGTCTCCTCTGCCACATAGGTAGGGCAGGTCTTGCAGATGCACATATCTTTAACCATGGGAAGTTTTTCTTCGAACTCTGCGATCATTGCGCTGGCTTCTTCTTCTGTCTTGCCCATTTTATCAATAAGCATCTTTTTGACCATATCCTTTCGGCTCATTTCCTCTTTTGGAGCTTCTGCAGCTGGCTCAACTGTCGGAGCTTCTTCTTTTTTTTTGCATGAGGTCAGGCCAAAGTAGGCCATCATTATCCCCATTAAACCACAGCTGCTTTTCTCGAAAAAATCTCTTCTTTTCATGATACCCTCCACATTAGTTATTTAATAAGCGAAAGATCCTGAGTTGTCAAGTAACTGAGAATCTACCGAACGAACCAGGAAAACTCAACAAAACTCCTCATAAAATTTCCAGATATGCCAAAAGATCTGCTAATTCGCGGTCTGAGAGAGATTTAAAGGATGGCATAGTAAGGAAGGGAGTTCTGAGTTGCCTCCTGATATTTTCGATATTTACCGGTCTTCCGCTCGATGGAAGCTTTTCCTTTTTGAGTATGTTTTTTAGCCCTGGGCCGAGTTTTCTTTCTTCTTTATCTGCATGATGGCAGGAGCTGCATAAACTTTTGAAGAGAGCAGCGCCTTTTTCTATGTTTCCTTGAAGTTTAACTTGAGAAGGAATTGATATTTCTGGAGTTTCGGATTTTGCGCTAAGACTTCTTAGAAAGAAAAAGCCTGCTGAAGTACAAAAAACGATAAAACTCAATGCGAAAACGGTCATCCCCATTACAGGGACAAACTTGAGGAATTGCTTGAAAAACCGCACTATTAAAATTTTCAATAAAAACACAATAAAAAGTGCCAGAGCCAGAACAGCATGGAGGTCGGCTCGAGTTGAAAGTTGGTCCCCGGCCATTGCCCAGTATTTTATGCAGATATAACTTATCACAAACAGTAGGGCAGTGAACACAAAACCAGAGCTTTTATGCAGTTTTCTTAAAAGATTTGAGCTGATTTTTCTTTCTGTTTTTCCCATTAAAATAAACATACAGAGCAGTGCGATTAATCCGGATAAGAAAAAAAATGTGCTGAGGATTGATTTAATGAGAAAGAGTGACATGGGATGTTCTTCCTGATTCGGTTATTATTCTAATCTTCCGGAATGAAAACTTCAACCGATGAGTATTTTTAATTGATGAAATTCACTGAACATCCTTTTTTTTCATTTCATGGCGCCTGACCTTTTTTTTCTCCATTCACAGGAGAACTTCTCCCAAAGTGAGAGCGGCTATCAGGATGAACAGAATGCTTAAAAACCGTTCCAGGGTGTGCTTGGAGATGAGGTTGGCCACCATTGACCCCAGTTGTGCGCCAATGATCACACCCGGTACCGTGAAGATCACGATGCGGAATACCGTTGTGAGTGTATCTCCGCCGGTTTGAAAAAATTGAATCAGGTGGCCGGATGCCGCGGTCAAAGCGGTGAGGGCGACTACAAAAACGCTCGTGGCTAAAGAAATCTTACTGGGCACCCGGCAGAGCTGCAAGAGGAAGTACTGATTCATTTCGCCCAGTCCTGTTGA
Organism: Candidatus Aminicenantota bacterium; assembly: GCA_023133225.1. GTDB lineage: Bacteria > Acidobacteriota > Aminicenantia > Aminicenantales > Aminicenantaceae > JAGLWV01. The sequence continues at coordinate 5,525 of JAGLWV010000119.1, forward strand.
GATGAGCCCCACAAACAGTCCGCCAATACCAGAGATTAACCGCCCTTGATTCTTGTTGCATACAGTGTAGCATATTTTTTCACCTGCTGCCGTGATCTGGCAGATTTCTCCTTTTTTGCCGCCATAATTTTCTTCGATAGTATCATCCATGCGGACGATATCTTTATGTTCTGGTGCACGCAGGAAACTGAGTGCGACGCCGAATAGGCCGACTCCCAGGATCACTTTTAAGATATCGGGATCGACTCTGCCAGACATCCAGGTGCCGATCAAAGCAGCCGGTATAGTGACAATCAGAAGGTTAAAACCCAGTTTGTAATTGATCAGCCGTTTGTGAGCATAGGCATAGAGGCCGCTGGTAAAGCCGAATACCTCAGTGATCAGGCCTGTGCCAATTGCTACTTCGGGAGGGAGGCGTAACACTAGGATGAAAATAGGAGTGAAGAAGGTCGCCCCACCTATTCCTGATGCCATTGCCGTGGTGGCCACGAGAATAGAAACAGGAAGCAAGTACCAGTACTGAAATATCATACCAATGACTTCTCTATTCCATCAGGTCGCAAACGGAATCTTAAGGATATAAAATAGGCAAAAGCTTTTTAAAGATCTTTTTTTGTCAATCCAGGCGGTAATTGGGAGCTTCCTTTGTAATGGCAACGTCATGGACGTGGCTTTCCCTGGTTCCTGCAGGGGTAATTTTCATGAATTTTGACTTTTTCTGGAGTTCTTGAATGGTCCGGCATCCCGCATATCCCATCCCGCTCATGAGCCCTCCAACCATCATTTGAATGATACTGGCTACGCTTCCTTTGTAGGGTACTCTGCCTTCGATTCCCTCAGGGGCAAGCTTCTCTCCGCCTGAAAGGACATCCTGGAAGTATCTATCTCCGCTTCCTTTTCTCATGGCTTCCAGAGATCCCATCCCTCTGTATGTTTTATATGAGCGGCCTTGATAGATCACAACTTCTCCGGGTGACTCATCGGTTCCTGCCAGTACGTTCCCGAGCATAACAGTGTCTGCGCCGGCAGCAATGGCCTTGGTGATATCCCCTGAGTATATGATGCCGCCATCAGCAATAAGAGGAATATTTTTTGTACTGGTTACTTTGAAGACATCGGCAATGGCTGTGATTTGAGGGATCCCTGCTCCGGTGACAACTCTGGTTGTGCAGATCGAGCCCGGACCGACTCCGACCTTCACAGCATCCACCCCCAGATCGATGAGCTCTCTGGCCGCTTCTCCGGTGCCAATGTTTCCGGCTATAAGCTCTTGTTCAGGGAATTTCTTTTTTAGCATTTTTACTGTCTCAAGGACCTTCTCGGAATGTCCGTGGGCCGTGTCAAGGACCAGGACATCAAGCTTTGCCTGGATGAGAGCCTTAACCCTTTCCAGAGTTTCTTTGGCGACTCCAACGGCAGCCCCGACCATTAATCGTCCATAACTGTCCTTAGCGGCATGAGGATACTGAATTCTTTTAAGGATATCTCTGTAGGTGATCAGTCCTTTAAGATGGAAATTTTCATCCACCATAAGGATTTTTTCAATTTTATGTTTATGAAAGAGCTTTTCTGCTTCTTCAAGCGATGTTCCCAAAGGCACTGTCACTAGATCCTTGGTCATGACTTTATCTATTGCCAGGTTTAGGCGTGTCTCAAACCTGATATCCCGGTTTGTTAGAATCCCTAGCAATTTATTGTTTTCGTCTGAAATGGGAAGCCCTGAGATTTTATATTTTTTCATGATCTCCTGGGCTTCGAAGATTTTGTTGTGGGGTCTCATTGTTATCGGGTCAACGATCATTCCGCTTTCCGATCGCTTGACTTTGTCTACTTCCTCAGCCTGTTCTTCGATTGGCATGTTTCTGTGAATGACTCCTATCCCTCCCTGTTGAGCCAGGGCAATGGCCATCTTTGATTCTGTGATTGTATCCATGGCTGAGCTTACAATGGGGATGCTGGTCTTGATGTTACGGCTAAATATTGTCGAGACATCCGCTTGAGCCGGGATAACGCCTGATTTAGCAGGGAGTATAAGCACATCATCAAATGTCAATCCCTCTTTTATCTTTTGTTCCAACATTTTTTCCCCCTTATCTTCTCTTTTTTTTCTTTTTTCTCTTTTTTGGGATCACAGATCTTGCCTGCTTGGCTCGTGGAGCTTGAGAATCCTGAGCCCTCTGGAAGTACATGGGTTGTTCTTTTCTTTCGGGCAGTTCTTCTTCCACTACGGGCTGCAGGAGGAAAAGATAGCGGATGGTTTCTTCTTCGATCCTATCCATCATAGCCTGGAACATGTCGTAACTTTCTTTTTTATACTCAACCAGAGGATCCTTTTGAGCATAACCTCGAAGTCCAATCCCTTCCTTGAGATAATCCATGCCTAAAAGATGGTCTTTCCATTGGGAATCTAAAATTTGAAGCATGATGACTCTTTCGAATTCCCTCATGCGTTCTTCGCTTATGATTTTTTCTTTTTCATGATAGGTGTTTTTTATGGTATCAAGAACCATGTTCCTCAATTCTTCATAATTGATGCCGCTCCAATCTATGTTGAGTTCTTCAATGTCCAGTCCGAATTGAGAAGCGATTCCCTTTCTGAATCCTTCGGTATCCCAATCATCGGGAGACTCGTCCTTGTTCGTGTGATTATCCATAATCCATTCTATAAGAGTGACATTCAACTCCTGGATAAAATCCTTCATGTTTTTTCCTTGAAGGATCTCTCTCCTCAGCCTGTAGATGGATTCTCGCTGTTTGTTCATCACATCGTCGTATTCCAGTAAATGCTTTCGAATGGAGAAATTCTGGCCTTCCACTTGCTTCTGGGCTCTCTCGATCGCTTTACTTACTATTTTGTGTTCGATGGGAATCCCTTCTGCCATTCCGATTCTGGCCATCAAGCCTGATATTCTTTCGCTCCCAAATATACGCATCAGGTCATCTTCCAGAGAAAGATAAAAGCGGGAGGAGCCGGGATCTCCCTGACGTCCTGCTCTTCCTCTAAGCTGGTTATCGATTCTTCTGGCTTCATGCCGCTCCGTACCGATGATGTGAAGTCCATTTAAATCGATGACCCTTTCATGTTCATTTAGAGTGATTTTTGTCGCATCTGCCAGGGCATTTTCCCATTCTTCCTGAGAAGCTTTCGCAGGGTCTATTCCTTTTTTCCTCATTTGCTCTGAAGCCAAAAATTCCGGATTCCCTCCTAAGAGGATATCTACGCCCCTGCCTGCCATGTTGGTGGCGATCGTAACAGCTCCAATCCTTCCTGCCTGGGCGATGATCTCAGCTTCCATTTCATGGTACTTTGCGTTGAGGACGATATGTTTAATATTTCTTTTGTTCAGGGTCGAACTTAGATATTCTGAATTTTCAATGGAAATCGTGCCCACCAGAACAGGGTGTCCTTTTTTGTGGTTTTCGATGATTTCATCCACGACCGCATCCCATTTTTCTTTTCGAGTTCTGTATATCACGTCATCAAACTCATAGCGAATGAGAGTTTTATTGGTGGGGATTTCTACGACATCCAGCTTGTAAATGGAATGAAACTCTGCGGCTTCTGTTACCGCTGTTCCTGTCATGCCGGCCAGCTTGTCATACATCCGGAAATAATTCTGAAAAGTAACAGAAGCTAAAGTCTGGTATTCTTCCTCTATGCGCACTTTTTCCTTGGCTTCGAGAGCCTGATGTAGTCCATCACTGTACCGGCGTCCCGGCATCAGCCGGCCCGTGAATTCATCTACAATAAGCACTTTGCCTTCCTTGACCATATAATCGACGTCTTTCTTGAACAGCTGATGCGCTTTGAGAGATTGATTGATGTGATGGACCTGGTCCATGTGAGCAAGGTCATAAAGATTTGGAACCTTGAGGAATTTTTCGGCCTCAGAGACACCGTCTTCTGTGAGTGATACGGTTCTTGTCTTCTCGTCAACCTGAAAATGTTTTTCCTTGTGGAGGCGGCGGACGAGGTTGTCTATCCGGTAATACAGTGAAGTCGACTCTTCCGTGGGACCAGAGATGATGAGAGGAGTCCGGGCTTCATCGACGAGGATGCTGTCCACTTCGTCTACGATGCCATAGTTGTGTTCATTCTGAACAAGGTCGGAATGGCGAAACTTCATATTGTCCCGTAAATAATCAAAGCCGAATTCATTATTCGTACCGTAGGTGATATCTCTACGGTAGGCTTTTATTCTTTCCATATCATCCATATCATGCTGTATCGTTCCCACTTCAAGGCCGAGAAAATTAAAGATCGGTCCCATCCATTCTGTGTCCCTTTTAGCCAGATAATCATTCACTGTAACAATATGAACTCCCTTTCCTTCCAGGGCGTTCAGGTAGGCCGGAAGAGTAGCGACAAGAGTTTTTCCTTCCCCTGTCTTCATTTCGGCTATTTTTCCCTGGTGAAGAACAACCCCACCCATAAGTTGAACATCAAACAGACGCATGTTAACGGTCCGTTTGCCAACTTCCCGCACGACGGCAAAGGTTTCGAAAAGAATGTCGTCCAGAGTCGCACCCTGACTTAATTTTTCTTTGAATTCTGCAGTTTTGGCGCGAAGTTCGCCATCGCTGAGTTTTTGGATTCGGGATTCAAGCTTGCTGATGGCAGTGGCGTAAGGCCGGAGTTTTTTCAGGTCTCTTTCATTTTTCGTGCCGAATATTTTTTGAATCAGCCATTTAAACATTTGAATATTTTTATCAGAAAGCCTGGTGCTTGTCAATGAAAGCTCAGGTTGGCTCATGCTAAGTGTTTTGAAAACACGCGGGATTTCCCCAGCGAGGAAATCCCGCTTGGACAGAAAAAAGGGGACAAAAAAAGGGGACATGAAAAAAGGGGACATGAAAAAAGGGGACAGGCTACTTTTTTATTAAAAAGTTGCCTGTCCCCTTTTTTCACGGGGCAAAAGGTGAGTGTATTTTTAATTTTATTGACAGGGGAAAATTTATCCTGTATTTTTTAATGAATTTCATTCCTCTGGAAAAGCTTTGGCTTATAGGATGACAAGGAAAACAAGAAATGTACTGTTGATTGTCCTAGCTTTTTCATTTTTTCTTCTCATCTACCCGCACTTTGTGAAGAAAGATATGTCTGATTTTGGCGTCTGTTATCAAGGAGGGCAGAGGATTTTAAAGGGAGAGACTCTCTACCGGACATCCGATGGCCATCTTCAGTACAAATATTCTCCTGCCTCGGCTGTATTCTTTTCTCTGTTTGCTCTTTTGCCTTATGAAGCAGCCAAATTCATATGGTATTTTTTGGAGCTTACTCTATTATTTTTCAGCCTTGTACTATCTTATAATGTTCTTCCATCAAAGCATAAGAAAAAAGGATTTATCGTTATTTTGACCTTTTTAGTCATGGCTAAATTTCTTGGCAGGGAAATTGAGCTTGGTCAGGTCAATATTTTTATTTTCTTTCTCCTAATCATGATGGTGAAGGCTGCCGTCGAAAAAAATGATATGAAGGGCGGGCTTTTTTGGGGTTTTTCTTTACTTTTTAAGCCTTATGCATTTGTATTTTTTCCTTATTTTGTCCTGAAAAAAAGATTCAGATTGATAGCTTCAGGACTGGGAACAATCCTCTTAGGATTCATTGTGCCTGTGATATTTTATGGTTTCAGTGGCAGCCTGGTTGTCTTAAAGGAATGGTATTCAACGTTGTCCAAGTCTACTCCTTCTTTGATAGATCATTACGATAATTCTTCTATCCATGCCTTTTTTTTGAAAAATTTGCCTGCTGAACAGAGAGATGTAGCGATAATATGTATTGCAGGAGCTGCTCTTGTCATTGGAGTTGCGTTTTTATGGATGATGTTCCAGGGCAACAAAAGGAATTTAAAGGAGCCTGAAATCCTGGAATTTTCGTTTTTGCTCATCCTGATTCCTCTTTTTTCTCCATTAGCCTGGTATTATAACTACCTTTATTCCATCCTGACTGTCGTTTTATTACTCAATTTAATCGGTAAATTTCCCCCTATTCTTAAATATGTATTAATAATAGATCTTTTAGCTATTGGAGCAAGCCTGAGAGAAATATTGGGGAAACAAGGCTTCCGTTTTTATACTCAACATTCCTTAGTTGTTTTATGTTATTTAGTTGTGCTCTGTTATCTTTTCTATTCAAGGTCGAAAAATTATTCTTGAAGTCTTTATTTTCTCCATCACAGATTGATTTTTCTGATTTATTTATTTTCAAATATTGATATAATGAGTGTTGTTTTATTTAGCCTGGATTATTCACGTTATGAATAAGTCAGGTTAGGAAAAAAAATAATACATATAGATAAAAAATGGTCAACTTGATTAACGCTCCTGAAGACACGTCTTTGAGAATTGTGGATGTATTGGGTGGACACGGAGTACGCAGACGGCTCTTTGCTTTAGGTTTTCATAAAAATGATATCATTGAGCTGGATTCACGAAGTATCCTTCGTGGACCGATCCTTGTGAGGAACTTAACAATCGATACTTCTGTTGCCCTGGGAAGGGGAGTGGCTAGAAAAATCATGGTAGAAGTCATTGGCGAAAAAAAGTAATTTTCCCGATATCATATTCATCGGTCAGCCAAATTGCGGAAAAAGTACACTCTTTAATGCCATAGCAGGCCTTAAGGCAAAAACATCGAATTTTCCGGGAACCACGGTTCAGCACACCCACAGTGAGGTCAATATAAAGGGAGAGGTCGTTAATATTATCGATCTGCCCGGGACATATTCTCTAAATCCTTCTGATCCTGCTGAGAAAGTTGCTCTTACCCATTTATTTCTGGAAAAGCCGGATCTGATTATCAATGTGGTGGATGCTTCTGTCCTTGGCCGCAGCCTGGAGCTGACTCTGGAGCTTATAGAGCTGGAATACCCTATGATAGTGGCCTTGAATATGGTTGATCTGGCAGAGAGAAAGGGTGTGGAGATTGACATTGAAAAACTCGCCCGAACTCTCGGAGTTCCTGTAGTTCCCACGATCGCTTCTCACGGACGAGGGATTAAAGAAATGCTTGATGCAGCCCTCGGTACCCTTGAAGAAGGACGATCTGCAGCTCGTATCAAGTGGTCCAGAGATGTGGAAGAAAAGATTGAGGAGCTTGAAAAACAACTGCCCGAGAGTTTTCCCATCGTTGCCAACAAAAGATTCACGGCTGTAAAAATGATCGAAGCGGGGAAACTTCTTTTTGATAAGATGCTCAAGGATATCAATCCTCCCTTAAAGATGGTTCTTGATAAAGTCAGGAATGACCTCCAGACCATGCATAATGCTCCTGCTTATGAAGTCATTGCAGCTGAAAGGCACCACCTGGCTCTGAAGAATTTTGAAGAATGCTGCAGTGTCAGGAGGGGAAAACGAATTGGATTTCTGGAAAAAGTAGATAGCATCATCATGCACCGCTTATTGGGTTATCTTATTCTTCTCGCTGTATTCCTCGGCTTTTTCTTTATTATTTTTAAGATCGGAGGCCCATTGGAGGAACTTCTTTCCGGGCCCCTGGAGAATCTGAGGCATTCTCTTTCGATAGGTCTTGGCGAAGGCGTAATTTATCATTTAGCCGATGGTCTTCTTCAAGGCATCGGTGGTGGAGTGGCCATCGTTTTGCCTTATTTCATTCCTCTTCTTTTCCTGATGTCCTTTTTAGAGGACGTGGGCTATCTGGCAAGGGCTGGCTTTTTAATGGACACCTTTATGCACAAGATAGGGCTCCACGGTAAATCTGTTTCTCCTTTTATACTGGGTTTTGGCTGCAATGTACCGGCTGTTGTTTCCACCCGGATCCTGGAATCCCGCAGGGACCGAATTATCACCTCACTCCTCATCCCCTTTATTCCCTGTTCTGCACGGACAACAATCATCCTGGCTCTGGTTGCTTTTCATCTGGGGCCGTTGTGGGCCCTGGGATTCTATGTTTTTAATATCCTTTTATTGGCTGTACTGGGCAGGGTGATAACCTTCTTTTTTAAGATTCCCTCTCCCGGATTGATCCTTGAGATCCCTTCCTTGAAGATGCCTTCTTTGAAAAACATGATGAAAAAAACCTATTTTCAGCTGAAATCTTTTATAAATTTTGCCTGGCCTATCCTGATTGCCGGGAGCGTCGTGCTGGGGCTTTTTCAGTATTTGAATTTTGATAGATTCATTAACATCATCCTTTCTCCTCTGGTCGAGAAGGGGCTTGGATTGCCCCGGGAGCTGGGAGTAACTCTTGTCTTTGGTTTTTTAAGGAAAGAGCTCTCTTTGATCATGATGAGCGACGCACTTGGAGTAAGCATTCAAAGCTTGATGACCATGATTTCCAAGGAACAGATTATTGTATTCACTGTATTTGTGAGCTTTTTTATACCGTGCCTTTCTACTGTCGCCATTCTTTGGAAAGAGATAGGAAGGAAGGTGGCCTTTATCTCGATGGCATTAAACACAGGCGTGGCTGTCATTGTCAGCTTGCTGGTTAGATTGATCTTGAGAAAGTAGCAAAGAGTCTATTTTTCTCCTTCCAGGACGACGGATGATACGGCATAGTCCTTGAGGTGAGAGATGGAAACATGGGCTTCTTGAATAGAAAAATTTTCTTTTGATTTTATTTCAAGCTGGGGTTTTCCGGAGGGGAGGTTAAACAGTTCGACGTCTTTCCAGTTTATTCTTTTTCCTATGGCTTTAAAAAAAGCTTCTTTGGCAGCAAAACGGGCCGCCAGATGCTGGTATTTATTTCTTTTTTGCAGGCAATAGTCGATTTCCCTGGGAGTGAAGATTCTTTCCAGAAAGCGGGGATGTTTTTCCGCCAATTTTTTAACACGTTCCACTTCTATGATATCGATTCCGATTCCAATGACCATGTT
>JAGLWV010000012.1 GCA_023133225.1 Candidatus Aminicenantota bacterium
GTTCCCAAAATCTCCTTTAAATCTTCATCGTTTATGACTTCACCAGAGAAGGCAACAGCCTGATCAAGCAGACTTTGAGCATCCCTCAAACTGCCATCCGAAGCTTCAGCAATAAGGTTTAAACCGGATGGAGAGATAGTAATGTTTTCTTTTTTTGTGATATCCAGCAGATGATTAATGATCTCTTTCTGAGAGATTTTTTTGAATTCAAAATGCTGGCAACGGGATGTGATCGTTGCTGGAACCTTGTGGAATTCAGTCGTGGCAAAAATAAAAACAGTATGAGGTGGAGGCTCTTCCAGAGTTTTTAAAAGAGCATTAAAGGCTTCGCGAGTCAGCATATGGACTTCATCGATGATAATGACTTTATGCCGGCAGTGGATAGGTCTGTACTTTACTCCCTCACGAAGCGCCCTCACCTCATCGATCCCGCGGTTAGAAGCCCCATCGATCTCTATAACATCTACAGAATGGTCCTCGTTAACCTCCTTACAAAACTCACATTTATTGCAGGGAGTAGGAGTAGGTCCATTCTGGCAGTTCAAGGCTTTGGCTAAAATTCGAGCCGCAGTCGTTTTTCCTATCCCCCTCATTCCGGAAAAAATATAGGCTTGAGAAACCCTGTCGTTTTTTATAGCATTCTGGAGGGTTTGGACCACGGTTTTTTGGCCGATCATCTCCTCGAAAGTTTTTGGTCTGTATTTTCGGGCGTAAATCAAATAGGTCATTTTATGCAGGTTTATAGATTTAGGTAAAGAAACCGAGTTCCTTTTTTTAAACAATATATTATCACACTTCGCAATGAATTCAAATATGAAATTCCTTCAAAAAAAGACGGAAATATTGTCTGCAGAAGGATATGCCGTCTATGTTCCCATAAACGCCAAGACAGGAAAACCAGAGATTATTCCTGAAGATATTAAGGAAAAATACTCGATCTAGTATTCTTTTTATTCGATTATTTCTTTATTACTTTTTTTTTCTTTTTTTTCTCTTCCTCAGTTTCCTTCTTATCTTTCTTTTTCTTGGCCTTTTCCGTTTCCTTCTTATGCCTCGTTTTTACCTGAGATTTTTCCTTCTCATGGGTCTTCTTCAGCTTGGAGGCTTTTTCTTTGTGCTCTTTATCGATCTTCTTTTTCTCAGCTTTAGTCCTGGCAGATTTTTTCCTCTCTTCTACTTTCCGCTTCAAATCCCTTATTTCCCTTTGCTGGCTTCTCTCTAGATTTGTGACTTCGCGTTTTTGATTATCTCTAAGTTGCCGTCGAATAATTGCTGGAGTCACCTTCTTATCAGGTTTACTGGTTTTGACTCTGGAGATTCTCTCTTGTACATCTTCTCTCTTAACAACCGACTTGGGCTTTACAGCTTTGCTTTTCTTTATCTTGGGTCTGTAAACCTCGAGTCTCCCTGATCCGATTCTTCTCAGCTCTGCTTTTCTTGTATCCCTGAGTGTGTGCTTCACAATATTTTTTTTCGTTATTCTCCGGACTCGATCGATTTGTATTCCGCCGTTTATGACTCTATTGTTTTGGACATAAATATTTGTCTTCTGGACTGTGTAATTGATGATGGTTACGTTCCGCTCAACAGGAAAGATATGGCGATAGACAGAACGATTCAAAAAATAACCTCCATCCACAAAAACCCAGGAGGAATAGGGTATGGCTAAGGACAAGCGTCTGACACCGATTCCCGCGGTAAAAGCGACTCCGGGTGGAAGAGGCGCCCAACCTATATAGATGTCACTGCTTCGCCAGGTGACCCAACCTGGCCCCCAGACGGCTCCAGGTGCCCAGAACCAGCCAAGTCCTCTGTCCCAGCCCCAGCGGCCATAATGAAAAGGTGCCCAGCCCCATGTGAGTTGAGAGCGCCACGTCCAGCCATAGTCTGTCCAGACCCAGTGCCCCTGGGTATAAGGGCGCCATCCGTATGGGACATCATGGGGAATCCATACGTAACCGCGAGTGCGATGGTTTATCCAAATTCCGTAAGGATTAAGATAGTCGTAAAAATAGGAACTATCTAATGCCGGGGCGGCTTCCACGGGAACATCTTCATAATACTCCTCTTCCGGAGGATACGGTTCATCCAGAATAGGAAAGTAAAATGCACAACTTGCGGTGAAGATAAGACTTAAAAAAGTCACTAACAAGTATTTTTTCATTGTATTCCCTCTTTTATAGAAATATATTAATGGGGACAGTCCCCATTTCTTCTTCTGCATAAATAATAATAGAATTGAGATCTTTTTTCAACCCGAAAAGAAAGGGACGTTCCCCAAAGTGCCATCCTTTGAACATAATTTCGGAAAGGATAGTACTTTAAGGGAACGTCCCTATTTACAAAATCTGCCTATCTACTAGAATTTCAACAAGCTGATAAAATAGTGCTTATTTTATCAAAGCCCTATCGATAATTCGCCCTTCTGATTTGTACTTCAGTTTTTTTAACTTCTTCATATAGTCGCGGACAAGATCATATTCGAATAGATTCGTTACTTCTATAGCAAGGGGTACCAATCCCATGGATCCCAAGAAGCTCACGATCTGTTCATTGAGAGCAACCCAATAAAAACCATAATAAGGAGGTCCATTAAGAAGAAGTGGTTGTCCATTAATTTTAACTGAGGTTGGATCGAGTCTGCTCAAATTGCCCACCACTATATCTTCAATGGGAAGAGCTGGCTTGGAGGAATCATATTCAAATGTCAATCCCGAGAACTGCATGGAAAGGTCATCGGTATATTCAACCTGAGACACTGAAAACTCAAGCCCGGCTAGGATCTGCGCACCTGCGAGTTGAACAACCTTTATCTTGAAACCAAGACCTGAAACCGGATCATAGCCATAAGGAACTGTGCGCAGTATATCATTTCCAACAACTTTACCTTTATAAACTCTGTGCCCGATGAAACCGTTTGACTCAAGCGCAAAATCTGCATAGTGGCCGTTATTTTCAACACCTGCTTTAATGGCATCCGTGATCAAGTTTCCAAGAGGTGTATCTCTATGGGGATTTCCCTCTTCCCAACGCTCTTCCAGATTCTTTTTAGCTTTTGCTATACGTTTTGAATAAACAGGACCGAACCTGGGATCTGTTATGATGCCCATTCTAAGATTGAATAAAACCGGAAAAAGCGTGGGATCTTTTTTAATTTTCTTTTTAATGCGATGGAGTTTGTAATCGATCAAATTCACCTGAGTGATAGCACCGGTATTATCAACATCCACCTCGAGTTCCCCTAAGTACTTTCCAAATTCGCCTGCTTGAACGATAATTTTTCCGTTTTTTATTATAGGCTCAAAGATAGCTGTATGGGAATGCCCTCCTACAATAATATCAATGCCTGGAACTGTAGACAGCCCCTCCATATCAGGTAATATACCAAGATGAGAAAGGCATATGACAATATTGCATTTCTCATACTGCTTTAAATAACCAGCGGTCAGACCGGCTGCCATATAAGGATCTGTTAAAACCGCGTTCACTTCATCTGAGTAATTATAAGGATCAGTCGTCACAACTCCTACCAACCCCACTTTTATGTTCCCTGCATACATGACCATGTGCGGTAGTACAAAAGACTTAAGGGGATGTCCTTCCTCTAACACGATATTTGCACAGAGTATGGGAAGCACAACAGGATTCCCACCTGCAAGAGATCCTCCAAGAATAGCCGACAAAGCATCAATTCCAAGGTCAAGCTCGTGGTTTCCAAGAGCCATAGCATCATACAATCCTTCCATCATTTTCAGTTCAGGATATCCCAGGTATTTGTTGAAAGCGAACGTCCCCACAAATACATCACCAGCATGAAAAGTCAAAACGTTTCCACCCTTGCTTTTTAGCTTTTTGATAAGAGTGGACATTCTGGCTATTCCCCCGTAATCGTTATGAGGACCGAATGGATACAAATGGGAATGAGTATCATTCACATGCAGGATAGTTAATTTTTCCCCGAAGGACATCCAGGGAACTGAAAGAAGGAAAAAGAGAGACACCATTAACACTAAAAATTTTTTAAACATTAAACCCTCCTGTTGAAATTCTCCTGTTTGAATACAGGATTTTTCTAACTTTTCATTTTTTTCCTGAAGATTTCTCAAAACACCCTGAGGCCTTATTCAAGGTATTTGGTTCCCATCATCAACCACCTCCCTTAATATGATAATATTTTCAATTTAAATATCTTACCCTTAAAAGTTGTTAAAAATTTGTTAAAAGTTTGTTAAAAGTTTGTTAAGATTTGAGGTTTTTGCGCTCAACTCGTGAATAATCCAGGTTAAATCCACTGAAAGGATATATAATAGAAAAAAGGGTGGCACTTTGGGGAACGTCCCTATTACTTCGGATATATAATAGAAAAAAGGGGACAGTCCCCTTTTTCGCTTTTTTTGTAAAAAAGGGGACTGTCCCCTTTTTTCTTATTCTGCCTGTCTAAAGACTTGAGCTATTTTCTTGAAGGCCCAGTTGAGCTCTTTCTGTTTGATAATCAAGGGAGGGGCAAACCGGATGACATGTTCATGTGTTTCTTTACAGAGCAGTCCTTCTTCTTTCAAATTCTCACAAAAACGCCTTGCTCCGCCAGCTTCCGGCTTGAGTTCTATCCCGATCAACAAACCTTTTCCTCTGACCTCTTTAATATGCCTGCTGTTAAGAGTATTCAATTTCTCCAGGAAGTATTTTCCTTGCTCGGCAGAGTTTTCGACCATTTTTTCTTCTTTAAGAACCTTGAGAGCCTCACTGACCACAGCACAAGCCAGTGGATTAGCACTAAAGGTCGAACCATGTTCGCCTGGCTTGAAAAGTCCTAAGATTTCCTGAGGAGAGAGAACGGCAGAGATAGCATAACAGCCTCCACTTAAAGATTTTCCAATAACAAGGATATCCGGCTTCACACCTTCATACTCGCAGGCAAAGAGCTTGCCGGTGCGACCAAGACCGGTCTGGATCTCATCAGCAATAAAAAGAACGTTATTTTTTTCGCAGATTTCTTTAGCTGCCTTCAGATACCCTTCGGGTGGTATGGTGATTCCAGCTTCGGCCTGAAAAGGTTCAACGAGGAAAGCAGCCGTATTGGGATTGATTGCAGCCTCCAAGGCCGCCTCGTCACCATAAGGGACAATAACAAATCCAGGGGTAAAAGGTCCAAAATCTTTCTTGTATGAGGGCTCTGTGGAAAAACTAATAACGGTTACGGTACGCCCATGAAAATTGTTGGAACAGGCAATGATTTCGGCTTTATCCTGTGGAACTCCCT
>JAGLWV010000120.1 GCA_023133225.1 Candidatus Aminicenantota bacterium
TTATCTTCAATAATATTAACATTATTTCATTTTTTTGTTACTAACGGTTATAGTTTGGCGCCTGTATAGAATTTATAGAGTGCGTTTGCTGCTGTGCTGCCGATAATCTTTGCTAATTCTTTGGACGGAGCATTTATAATGTCTTCAATACCCTTGTACTTTGCTAACAGAACAGCCTTCCTTTTTTTGCCTACTCCAGGAATCCCGTCCAGATGGGATTCGAAGCTGCGCTTCCTTCTTCTCAGGCGGTGAAAGGAGATGGCAAAACGGTGCGCTTCGTTTCTGATATTCTGGAAAAGCTTTAAGGCAGGTGAAGCCCGGTCCAATCTTATTCCATTCTTTTGAGAAGGCGTGAAAATGATTTCTTCTTTCTTAGCCAGTGAAGCCACTGGAAGATGGCTTAATCCAAGGTCTTCGAGAATATCTCTTGCCGCATTGAGCTGACCTTTCCCTCCATCAACCAGAACTAAATCCGGAAGCGCTTTCTTTTCTCTGAGCACTCTTGTGTACCTTCTGCGGACAGTTTCTCTGATACTGGCCACATCATCCGGGCCTTCGACAGTCCTGATTTTGTATTTCCTGTAGTCATCTTTGCAGGGGACTCCATTCTCGAAAACGACCAGGGAGCCCACCGATTCATCTCCTCCTGTGTTGGAAATATCAAATCCCTCGATGCGTTGCGGGATAGAGTTTAAGCCGAGAATTCTGCTTATCTCCTGAAGGGGTGAGAGCCATTCGGATTTTTCCAGAACCAGTATTTCGGAGTTGCTGTAGGCCAGATCGACAAGTTTTTTATTTTTTCCTTTTAGAGGCATTATAATTTCAGTTTTTTTCCCTTTCAGAAAAGAGAGTGTTTTTGTTAGCTCATACAGATCCGCTGGTTTGAAGGGTAGGAGAATTTTATCCGGTATATTTCTTCGTTCTTTATAAAATTTTTTTAAGTAAGTGGAGAGAACGTCTTCGTTTGAAATCCTCTTTTTCTCCTGGAAAAATGTGTCCTCTGATTCAATAACCTTTCCTTTCCTCATAAAAAAAACATACAGGGCCACATGTTCGCCTTTTCGTGAGAATCCAAAGATGTCTTTGTTTTCCATTCCGACCGAAATGAGCTTTGGTTTCTCTTTAATCTGTTCGATTGTATAGATAAGGTCTCTCCAGTGGGCAGCTTGCTCAAATTCCCGGGACTCTGCATCTTTTCGCATTTTCTTTTTCAATATTTTCAATAATTCTGCTGTTTTTCCTTCCAGGAAGAGAAGTGTTTTCTTCACATTCTCCCTGTAGTCTAATTCTGGAATGTACGCCACACAGGGAGCGGAACAGAGCTGCAGGTCGTATTCAAGGCATGGTCTTTTCCTCTTTCCCGGAACGGCTTCCAGACAGGTCCTGATACCAAAGTATTTGGAGATGAGATGGATTGTCTTTCGAGCCTGACTGGCGGGAGAGAAAGGGCCGAAGTATTTGGCGCCGTCCTTTTCAACTCTCCTGGTGAGGTATATGGCCGGATACTTTTCCTGAAGAGTGAATTTCAGATAAGGAAAGCTTTTGTCGTCTTTGAGCCTGAGATTGAAACGGGGCTGGTATCGGCGGATAAGGTTATTCTCGAGGAAAGCAGCTTCTTTGGCAGAGTCAGTAAGGATGAACTCGATGTCTTTTGTTTCGGAAAGGATTTTTTTTATTTTGGCATCAGAAGTGGATTGGAAGTAAGTCTTCACTCTGTCCCTCAATAGACGGGCCATTCCTATGTAGATAAACTTGCCATATCCGTCTTTGAAAAGATAGATGCCCGGTTTTCTGGGAAGGCTTTCGAGTTTTTCTTTCAGATCGTTTATCATGCTGGGATCCGGATGTTAAACTGCGTCTCGAATCTCTTCACAGGCCTATCTCTAATTCTCTTTTTTTCAATTTGTTAAGCTCATCCCTGAATTGTGCGGCTTTTTCAAACTCCAGGTTTCGGGCAGCCTCTTTCATCAATTTTTCCAATTTTCCCATCTTTTGTATTCTCTGTTTGGGTGAAAAATAGATATCCTTGTCTTCGGCTAAACGTGAGTAGTCTATGTAATCTCTCTCGTAAATGCTGGTCAAAGTTTCATCTATTCTTTTTTTTATGGATTTGGGTGTGATGTTGTTTTTTTTGTTGAATTCCTGTTGTATTTCCCTTCTTCTTTTTGTCTCATCAATAGCTTTTATCATGGAACGTGTCACAACATCCGCATAGAGAATGGCTTTCCCTTCCACATTTCTGGATGCGCGTCCAAAAGTCTGGATGAGAGAGGTTGCGGAACGGAGGAATCCCTCTTTGTCAGCGTCCAGGATAGCAACCAATGAAACTTCGGGTAAATCGAGCCCCTCTCTCAGGAGATTTATGCCGATCAGAGCGTCGAATTTGCCCTTCCTCAGGTCTCTTAATATCTTAATCCGGTCCAGGGTGTCAATTTCTGAGTGGAGATAACGGACCCGGAGTCCAAGCTCATGGTAATGTCGAGTGAGGTTTTCAGCCATTTTTTTGGTCAAAGTTGTCACCAGGATCCGTTCATCCTTTTTGGCTCTTGTTCTAATCTCGGACATCAGATCATCGACTTGACCTTTGATCGGACGAACTTCGATATCAGGATCTGTGAGTCCTGTAGGCCTGATAATTTGTTCGGTCACTTTTTTTCCTACTTTTTTTAATTCATATGGAGCTGGGGTGGCAGACACATAAAACACCTGGTTAATTCTGCTTTCAAACTCTTCGAAATTGAGGGGCCGGTTATCCAGAGCAGAAGGCAGGCGAAAGCCGTGTTCAATGAGGGTCTGCTTTCGTGAACGGTCGCCGTGATACATACCACCTATTTGAGGAACGGTGACATGAGATTCATCGATGATCAGCAGAAAATCGGAAGGAAAGTAATCGAGAAGTGTATAGGGGGGCTCTCCTGGTTTTCGCAGGCTGAGGTAGAGTGAATAATTTTCTATTCCAGGACAGTAACCGAATTCCCTCATCATTTCCAGGTCAAAGAGAGCTCTCTCCTCGATTCGGTTGGCTTCGATGAATTTGCCCTGTTTGTTGAAGAAATCGGTTCTTTCCTTGTACTCTTTTTCTATGCTGTGGATGGCGTGGTCGAGAATGTCTGGAGGCGTTGAGAAAAAAGTCCTGGGATAGATTAAGATTTTATCAAAAGAATCTAAAACTTTGCCTAAAAGAGGGTCAATGGAGGAAATCCTTACGGTTTTGCCCTCATCGAGTTCAATCCGGTAGGCAAAATCTTCATAAGAGGGAAAAATTTCAATCACATCTCCTCTTACTCGAAAAGTTCCTCTTTTTAAATCGTTTTCTTCTCTTTCGTACTGAATTTCAACAAGGTTTTTGAGGAACTTTTTCCGAGTCATTTCCTGGTTTTTTTGAAGCGTGAAACTCATGGAGTAGTAGGTCTGAGGAGATCCAATGCCATAGATGCAGGAGACAGAGGCCACAACAATGACGTCTCTTCTCTGAAAAAGAGAATTTGTTGCGCACTGTCTGAGACGGTCTATCTCGTCATTGATCGTAGCTTCCTTGGCGATGAAAGTGTTAGAGGCAGGAAGATAGGCTTCAGGTTGGTAATAATCATAATAGCTGACAAAGTATTCCACGGCACTTCCGGGGAAGAAGCGGCGGAATTCCTGGTAGAGCTGGGCTGCCAGAGTTTTATTGTGAGATATAACGAGAACAGGTCTGTCTGCTTTTTCGATGACGTTGGCCATGGTAAAGGTTTTCCCCGAGCCTGTGACTCCCATTAAAACCTGATGTTTGAGCTTCTTTTCCAGACCGGTGCAGAGTTCCTGGATGGCCTGTGTTTGGTCTCCTTTCGGCTTGAACTCGGAGTGGAGCCTGAATTTTTTCATCAGCTCTATTATATCAGAAAATTAAAGTGTGAAGCCTCTTTTATCAAAGAGCTAACCGGTTATGCGGAAAAAAAGGGACAGGAAAAAGGGGACAGGCAGGAAAAAGGGGACA
>JAGLWV010000121.1 GCA_023133225.1 Candidatus Aminicenantota bacterium
ACACAGCAGAGATAACCTCAAAAGACGTGAGATTAGCCATTCTCCATCCAACCGTGGGGACTATCCGCACTCTTATAGAGCTGAGGAAGCAGGGCCTTATGACTGTAGAAAGCCTGACAGTCATTGGAGTATACCATGTGAAAGAGCGCTCCAATTATAAAGGATCAATCGCGTTCGTAAAAGAAAAAAAGCTCGATTGGATTAAATTTCATAAGCTTTCCGGCAAGCTTTCCAAAGACAGCCTTTTCCAGAAGAATCCCTGCAGCACTGAGTTCGAAAAAATCTTCAAAAAATCAGATGGAATCATATTCTTCGGCGGAGCAGACATTCCTCCGTACATCTTTAAAAAAAAGACAAGCCTTCTCACCCGTATCTCAACTCCCTACCGCCATTTTTTAGAGCTTTCCTTTATCTTCCATCTTTTTGGGGGTACCCAGGATAATAATTTTAAAGCTTTCCTTGAATCGTCTCCAAAATTTCCTGTTCTGGGCATCTGCCTCGGTGCGCAAAGCCTGAACGTGGGGACAGGAGGAACACTCATCCAGGACATCTGGTCTGAGAAATATGGGAAAAAATATCTGGAGGATGTGATCGCTCTTAAAAAAGAAAACTGGCATACCAATCCCTATGCCCGCCTCTATCCCGAAAAAAAGCTCACCGGTATTAACATGCATCCGATAAAGTTCAGGGAAAAAGGCATATTCTGCCAGATGCTTGGCTTTAAGAAAGAAGACACGCCCTACATCCTCAGCATCCACCATCAAGCGGTTTTAAAGCCGGGAAAAGGGATAAAAATCGCTGCCACCTCCCTGGACGGAAAAGTGGTTGAAGCGATCGAACATGAGAGATACCCTCATATGCTCGGTGTCCAGTTTCATCCTGAATCTTCCTCTCTCTGGAATGCTGAAAAAAAATTCCGGTTCACCCTCCAGGATGAAGAGGAAAAAAGCTTGCGCTCCATCCTGGATAACAATCCTCCGAGCTTCGATTTTCACAAAAAGATATGGGCCTGGCTTAGCCAGAAACTTAAGGAATACCACAACAGCAAGTGATTAAATGCTGCTCTCTTTGCGGTAAAACATATTGACAATATCCTATAAATATGATAGGATTAATATTGTATAATCTATTAGCCTGGATTATTCACGAGCTGAGATTGCTGTAGCGGCAGTTTTTATGAATAATTCAGCTTAAGAAAGGAGGAAAGGATGATTAGATTCACAATTCCAAGAATAGCCCATTGTACAGAAGGCTGTAAGTAGGCATCCTGAGTACGATGTAAAACTGCTCTTTTATTCTAAAAATACAAAGTTTTCTTTTTGGCTCGCTTAAAGGAAGATGCCTAAGAGCGAGCCTTTTTTTCTATCCCTTGTTTTTTAAACTCAACTTGCTAAATTCTTTTAAGATTTTGGATGTCGAACGTCCCTCGAGATAAGGGATAATCACAACCTCCCCGCCTGCTCTCTCAACCTCTTCCCTGCCTACAACTTCATCAGGTTTCCAGTCTCCCCCTTTGACTAAAATATCAGGCAGAAGCCGCGTGATGATCTGACGAGGAGTTTCCTCGGAGAAAGAAGTGAGATATGCTATGTCATCGATCGCCTCTAAGACTTCTAGCCTCTCTTCCAGGGGAAAGATGGGACGAGAGGCCCCTTTGATCTTTTTGACCGACTCGTCGTCGTTAACAGCCACAATCAAAACATCTCCAAGTTTCTTCGCTTCCCGGAAGAGGTGAACATGGCCACTGTGGAGAAGATCAAAGCAGCCATTTGTAAAAACGACTTTTTCGTCCTTGTGTTTGAGCTGATTTCGGATTTTTTCCAGATCGCTCTGCTTTTGAATCTTTTTATCCTTATTCATTTAAGCCTACTCGCGCTGCATAATAAGACACTCTTTTATATCGTATGAATAAGACCTTTCTCGATATATCAAGAGAATAGCCGGGGATGGATGAAGCGATCATGCTATGGAGCATAACTCCTTCCTCGAAATATCTCCTCTGCCTCCTTCATGTATTTTCCCTGTTCATTATAAAGAATGAAAGGAGGCAGTGTGGTCATTTTTTTAGAAAAAAAATTACATTCGGTCAAAAACAGGTTCGGAGGACTCTCTTTACGGGGATGGATATAACGAAGAGATTTAATCTTCAATTCGTTTTTATTGACCGCCTGAAGAAAATCATCTTTCCTTTCCGCATGAAAGATAAAAAAAGC
>JAGLWV010000122.1 GCA_023133225.1 Candidatus Aminicenantota bacterium
TGACTCTAACCGCATTGTATATTTCAGGAAGTTCGGTATTCTTGAATTCGATATCCACCACAGGTCCGATAACCTGGACAATTCTGCCGACCTTTTCCTCTATTTTCTTTTTCGTCTTGGCTTTTGCTACATCTTTTGTCTTTGCCTTGATCTTTTCCTTTCCTTTAGGTTTTGTCTTTGTTTGCACCATTTCTATCTCCAAATCTTCTATCTTTTCGCCAGCGCCTCAACGGCTGTCATAATTTCCAAAAGCTCCTTGGTGATGGAAGCCTGACGAATCTTGTTCAAGATCAACATCAAGTCAGACGCCAGATCATCCGCATTCCTTGTCGCATTATCCATAGCCATCATCCGAGCCGCATGCTCGGCTGCTGAAGACTCAAAAAAGAAATGTCGAATTTGAGCCTCTATGTAAAGTGGAAGGAGTGTGCCGATAAGCGGGAGAGTTTCTGGTTCCCAGTCCGGGGGCAATAGCGTCTTATCTTCATGCTTTTCTGGCGGCTCCAGGGGGAGGAGCTTGGTGATAGTGATCCGGGGAGCAAGGATAGATTTGAATTCGTTGTAGGCGACATACACCGCATCTATTTCGTTGAGGATATAGAGGCGCATGAGAAAATGAGCCAGTTCCTTTAGATCTTGCGTGGAGAGCTTATCCATTTGATCTGGATACACTCGCCGGACTGGAAAAGAAAGTTTTTTAAAATAGGTAACAGCTTTTCTTCCCATCAAAACCAGACTCACTTCTGTATGTTCGGACTTTTCTTTGAAAAAAGAGAACGTCTGCCCGAGTAAGTTTGAATTAAAAGCACCTGCCAATCCTTTATCTGAAGTCATGACCATTCCCAAGGTTTTTCTTTCCTCTCTCTTTGCGAGCAGAGGATGATAACTTCTCTCGGCCCAGAATGTGACCTGCTTTAGCAATTCAGGAGACCCGTGCCAGTAAGGGCGGGATTCCAGGATAATACGCTGTGCTTTCTTGAATTTGGCTGTTGCCACAGTTTTCATAGCTTGCGTGATTTGCTGGGTATTCTTTACGCTCTTTATTCTTTTTCTCAAGTCGATCAAAGCGGGCATCTTATGCTTTTCCTTCTTTAAATCTGAGGTTAAAATCCTTTAAGGCTGAACCGATAGCTTCATCCAGTCCTCCATCGATTTCACCTTTCTTGGCAATCCTTTTCAAGAGGTCCGCATGTTCTTTTTCAAAAAACTGATACAGTTTTTCCTCATATTCTTTGGCCTGGTTGACTTCAAATTCATCCAAAAAACCTCTGTTTCCCGCGTATATAATCAAAACCTGTTTCTCCACTGGCAGAGGAACATACTGATCTTGCTTAAGGATTTCAGTCAATCTTTCGCCTCTATCAAGCTGTGCCTGGCTCGCCTTGTCCAGCTCAGTCCCAAACTGAGCAAAGGTGGCCAACTCCCGATATTGAGCAAGGTCCAGACGAAGCTGCCCGGCCACCTGCTTCATGGCTTTTATCTGGGCATTTCCTCCTACTCGTGAAACAGATATACCCACATTAATGGCTGGCCTTATCCCCGTATTGAACAGCTCAGGTTCAAGGTAAATCTGACCATCTGTGATGGAGATGACATTCGTAGGGATATAGCCCGAGACATCTCCTGCCTGTGTTTCAATGATGGGCAGAGCGGTTAACGAGCCCCCTTTGTTTTTATCATTGTACTTGGCCGCCCTCTCAAGCAGCCTTGAATGGAGGTAGAAAACATCCCCTGGATAAGCTTCTCTGCCTGGAGGCCTTCTTAAAAGGAGAGAGATTTCCCTGTAGGCGGCTGCATGTTTGGAAAGGTCGTCATAAACAAGGAGGGCATGCTGTCCATTGTCCCTGAAATATTCACCGATGGCACACCCGCAGTAAGGTGCCAGGTACTGAAGACTCGAAGGATCGCTGGCTGAAGCAACCACAATAATGGTATAATCCATCGCTCCATAATCCTCAAGAAATTTCAGGATGTAAGCAACCGTGGAGTTTTTCTGTCCGATCGCCACATAAACACAGATAACATCTTTATTTTTCTGATTGATGATCGTATCTATAGCGATAGCTGTCTTTCCTGTCTGACGGTCCCCGATGATGAGCTCTCTCTGGCCTCTTCCGATAGGAATCATGGAATCGATGGCTTTTATCCCGGTCTGTAAGGGTTCCTTCACCGGCTGCCTGTCAACAACGCCCGGGGCCATGCGTTCGACAACCATGTTGATATCAGATTTGATCGGGCCTTTCTCATCCAATGGCATACCCAGAGGATTCACGACCCTTCCGATCAAAGCTGGACCTGAAGGCACCTGCATAATCCTGTGCGTGCGTTTAACCAGATCTCCTTCTTTAATCATATGGCTTTCTTCAAAGAGAACCGCTCCGACACTATCTTCTTCCAGATTCAGGGCAACACCGTGAACATCCTGGGGAAACTCAAGAAGTTCGTTATACATTACACTGTCCAATCCGTAAATCCGGGCAATTCCATCACCGACTGAAGTTACCGTCCCGACTTCTTTGATGTCGACTTCTGCCTCATATCCTTCGATCTGGCGCTGTATGATCTTGCTTATTTCATCGGCTTTAATTTCCATTTTTATACAGACTCCTCATAAGCTTTTTCCTTCATTTTCATTAAACTTCCCTTTATCGAAACATCATAGACCATGTTTCCCCTCTTTATCCACAGACCACCGACCAGCGCAGGGTCTATTCTGAACTTTAAGACGACAGGCCTCTTCTCCGACATTTCTAATTTATTCTCAAGATTTTTTTTCTGACCGTCTGTAAGGGGCACAACAGAAGCCACTTCAAAGGTATAAATTCCATTCTTTTCATTCCAGGCTTCAGGCAAGGATTCTAAAATATCGGATAAAAGCTCAACTCGATTGTTCTCCACAAGAAGCAGGATAAGCCTTGAAGCTTTCCTCATTATCGGCTTTTTAGCCAGGATGGCTTCGACTATCTGCTTTTTTTTAGAGGTGGGCAGGAAGGGACTGACGAGAGTCTCTCTCATCTTTTTGTGCTTCTGGAAAAGTGCGGCAAACCCGGACAGCTCCCTTGCGAGGGCTGAAAACTCTTCATCACTCTTGATAGAATTAACTAGCCCTTGGGTGTATCTTTTTGTCAGAATTTGATTCTTCATAAAGTTCGCTAAGCCTTTCGATGGATTTATCAATGAGTTGAGTGTGGTCCTCAAGAGTCATTTTTTTTCTAATCCTCTCTTCTGCTAATGAGGCAGCCAGCTCTGCAGTGAACTCTTTAAGTTCCTGGATACCGGCGCGCGTGAGCATTTCAATTTCTTGTCTTGTAAAATACCTGATCTTCTCTGCTTCTTTCTGTGCAAGCTGGAGAGTCCTCTCCCTTTCTCTGTGTCCTTCAACATCTGCTTCCTTCCTCATCTTTTCTATCTCTTCTTCCAGGCCAGCCAAGTGGGCTTTTGCTTCCTGGAGCTTCTGCTCAGCTTCTTTCCTGGACGCTTCTGTCTCCTTTAGGGTACGTTGTATATCCTGAGACCTCTTCTCTAGGAAGCTCCCTATGGGTTTGCGAAGAAGATAAGCCAGACCACCAAACAGCACAATGAAATTGATAGCCTTTCCCAAAAAATCTATAAAACCTGACTTATGTTCTTCTTCTGCGGAAGCCATGAAAATAAAAAAGGGCAACAGAAATAAAACGACAAGTATTTTTCGTCTTTCGGTCATCAGTCCAAAAGCCTGCGTTCCATTCTTTCCGCTAAATCCGATGCATCAGACTCTAACTTTCGTTTCAGACCAATAATCTGGTCTTCCAACTGCTTTTTCGCTTCTTCAACCTTATGCCTGGATTCTTCGCTTATTTCCGCCAGTAAGCGCTCCCTCTCTGCAGCAGCCTCACGCTCAATCTTTTCCATTGCCTGCTGAGAAAGGGCCCTGGCTGATTTTAGCCTTTCTTCTATTTCATTCACAGTCTGTTCATAAGTCTCTGTTGATTTCCGGCGGGCTTCACTGCCACCCTGAATTTTATCATTTCGCTCCTGCATGATTTTCCGCAGAGGATTAAAAAATAATCTAGAGAGAAAAAAAACCAAAACCCAAACGATTAGAAAAACGACGATTAAACTGACATCAATCTGAAGCATTTTTTAAAAAAAAGATTATTGAATTAGCCAAAAATTTAACATGTTTATGGGAAAAATGCAAGTCAAAAAGGCAAGTCAAAAAGAGGAAAGCAAGCAGAAAAAAAAGAGAAGACAAAGAAAAGGAAAAGAGTCAAAAAATTTAAAAATAGATTAAACGACCAATTTTTGGGTCAAAATCATCTCTTTAAGAAAAACCGTGAGGTGTTTTTTCCTTTTTTACTATTTCTCCTGCCAGGAGACAATGGTATATCTCTCAATCAGATCCAGTTTTTCGGCGAGTCGTTTGACCGCGGCCCCGACAACATCGCTGTTGTACAGGATTTCGATCGAACCCTCCCAATCTGGCACTTCGCCATCCTTCACCTTATGGTCATGGATCTTGATCTCGGCTTTTTGCTTTGTGCCCTCCTTGGAGGCATCTGGCACCATGACGGAAATACCCCCTTCGATCCTGATGTCGCTGTCATCGTTATTCAGCCACTCGCCGTGCTTCCCCCCAGATTTATGCTTCTGGTGAATGTCCAGTTTAGTCTTGTTGCCATACAAAGTGATTATTCCTTCTATATCCACATCGCCGTTCTTGACTTTTAATTCCGCTTTACTCTTATCACCCGATCCCCCAGCGGCCAGGATGGAACCCGTAAGCTTGGTATACGAATTGTTCTCTTCGGTATCGTCATTGTTGAACTCTATCTTAGCTTTCCCGTCACCCTCCCCGATCACATATATATCCCCGGTGATGTCAAACATGCCTTGCTTGATCTTGAGCTCGGCGTCTCCCTTACTGTCACTGCCCAGGATATAGATATC
>JAGLWV010000123.1 GCA_023133225.1 Candidatus Aminicenantota bacterium
TCTTTTTTCAGTGGACCCTAATTATATAATTCAAATTAAGTTTTGTGTCCCCTTAATTATCATGCGGCCTTGCCGCTACAGCAATCTCGACTCGTGAATAATCCAGGTTAGCTGCCACGAAATTCAAAATGCTTCAAATAAGGAAAGAAAAATTTTTAGAATTTTTCTTGAATCTGTATTATTTTTATGTCATTATTCACCTTTATTTTTGAAAAATAAATATGTTATATATGGGAGGATAATGAATGTCATCTATATTTGAAGGACTAAAACCATCTCATCTCTGGAAACATTTCGAACAAATCCTTAAAATTCCCCACGATTCAGGTGATGAAACAGCTTTAGGCGACTATATTATTTCTGTGGCAGAGCGTTTCAATTTAGCCTGGAAAAGAGATAATATCGGAAACGTTGTCGTCGAAAAGAAAGCAACGCCTGGTCATGAAAATGCTGAAGGAGTAATTCTCCAAGGACATATAGACATGGTCTGTGAAAAGAACTCCGATGTTGTCCATGACTTCACCAAAGACGCGATTAAAACTGAGATCAAAGGAGACTGGATGCAGGCTATAGGAACTACCCTTGGCTCAGATAATGGAATTGGCCTTGCTGCTTCTCTCGCTATTATGGAGGATACAGACCTTGAGCACGGACCTTTAGAGTTTCTCTTCACGGTGGACGAAGAAACAGGTCTTACCGGAGCTACAAAAATTGAAGCAGATTTTCTTAAGGGGAGAATATTTCTCAATCTAGATAGCGAAGATGAGGGAGTATTTACCATTGGCTGTGCCGGCGGAGCTGATTCAGAAATCACCTTTCCCCTGCAGAGGAAAGAACCTGGCGTTGGGGACCTTTACAGGCTGAAAATCTTTGGACTGAGAGGAGGACATTCCGGGATCGATATCAGCCAGGGACGAGGAAATGCTATATTATTTCTCACTCAGATGCTCTCGGAGAGTAAGGAAGAATTCCCGTTTGAACTGGTCAGAATGGAAGGTGGAAACAAGCGAAACGCCATCGCTCGTGAAGCATGGGCTGACCTCATCGTTGATCCCGCCCAAAGTCAAAGTCTTTTTTCTTCTCTTCAAGAAACCTTCGAAAAACTACATTCCGAATTCAGCGCTGTCGAGAAAGAAGCCAAATTTTCTTTCGAAAAATCAGATGAACAAAAAGAAGATACCTTACTTCCGGATACCAATAATACCCTACTCCATCTTCTTTCTTCCCTTCCTCACGGTGTTATCGCCATGCACCCTGAAATTGAAGGCCTTGTGGAAACTTCCACTAATCTGGCCATCATTCATACCCATGAGGACCATGTTCAAATTATCTGCAGCAGCCGCAGTGCTGTGGCGTCACAGCTTAAGGCCACAAGAGATAAAATCTTACAGACATCCGAACATGTTGGAGCAAAGGTCTTCCAGCCAGAGGGCTATCCCGGCTGGACTCCCAACCTGCAGTCTCCTCTACTTAAAACCTTAAAAGAAGTTCACCTCAAGACTTTTCAAAAAGAGGCAAAGGTTGAAGCCATTCATGCTGGTCTTGAATGTGGGATCATAGGAGAAAAGTTCCCTGGTATGGATATGATATCGTTCGGCCCCACCATCGAGCATCCACATTCCCCAGAGGAAAGGGTCCACATCGGCTCAGTAGAAACATTCTGGACATTCCTTTCTGAAGTACTCGCCGAACTGGCCTGATCGCTAGACCCAGCCTAACTCACTGAATTGAGGAAAGCCGGAGTGCGCTATTCCCCAACAGGCGAAGAGTATGAGACTTAGACAATAAGCGCTGAGGAAAAAGTATAGAAAAGGATTTGAGTTCTCCTCTTTTTTTCTTCCTAAATAAAAGAAAAGAGCAAGACAAAAACCTGCTCCAGCAGCGGGAAAAGAAAAGATGACTATCTGTCCCTCTATTCCATTCGCTGTAAAAGCAATACCAAATAATGCAGCTCCCATAGATAGCAAAGCAATGTTTTTCCAGGAAAGAGATTTAAAGGAAATCTTACAAGCTAAAAGTATTAAACCCACAGATATCAAAAAAAAACCTACATCCCATATAATATGGCTGATTATCTCATCAAAAAGATAAGTCGCTCTGTACAGCTCCGAGCCTTTCATGCTCTGCAGAAGTCTGGCGATGGAATTTGCCGAGAGATGGAGACCATGCCCTTCTATATAAAGCAAAAATCCGAGGGCTAAAGTAACTTTGCCTAAAGTGTTTAGTATTTTAGGGGAAGGATGTGGACTGGGATAAGAGCGGGAATATCTATTTATATGTGAATAAAGAAAATAGGCTGTAGGAACCACCGCAAAAGGAGTGAAAAAATCTAGCGCATCACCCCATGTTAAAGGGCTCATCAGAAAGCTTTTGAGAAAAGTCGGCTCCATATGAAAAAAGGCAAATATGGAACCAAAGATAAAAAGCCAGAAACAAAAAAAGTCATCTTCTTTTCTCACTTCACTCTCCTAAAAGCCATAATAGAATCAGTTACCGTCTTCTTTTTGTTTCTTTTTTTCCCGTCTTTTTC
The DNA here is from genome assembly GCA_023133225.1 of Candidatus Aminicenantota bacterium. GTDB lineage: Bacteria > Acidobacteriota > Aminicenantia > Aminicenantales > Aminicenantaceae > JAGLWV01. Next base: position 2,531 of record JAGLWV010000123.1, read on the forward strand.
TGATTGTTTTTCTTCCCATTTTCTCCAGCAGAGGCACAAGAGAAAAGAAAATCCTGGGAAAAGCCATACCGATCCGGCAGATAAATCCCATTCCGGCCGGGATGAGTATCTCAGGCTTTTTTTTGCGCGCTGCTTTGAGGATTCCTTTTGCTACCTTTTCAGGTTTAAGGGGTTCCCCGATAAAGGAAAGCACGGCCTCATCATGTAAAAGTTCATAATCAAGCTGTGGAGTATCTACAGAATCAGGGCATACTACAGTAATTTCTACAGGAGAGTTATGGTATTCAGCATGGAGTGCAAGAGAATATCCCCGGACAGCGTATTTTGTGGCGCAGTAGATTGCTTCGCCAGGCATTGGAACAATACTTCCTAACGACGCAATATTGATAATCTTGCCAAAGCCCTGTTTTTTCATGACACTTAAAACAGCCCTGCATCCATAAATCGTTCCTAACAGGTTTATTGAAACCTGGTGCTGGACTTCATCCAGAGTTACTCTGTCCGCAGCACCCGGCTGAACAACACCAGCAATATTCAAAAGAACATCAATTTTGCCATATTCCTTTTTAACTCTCTCCAAAAGCGATTGCCAGGACTCAGGGTCTGTGACATTATGCTCAACCTGTAGTGTTTGTGCTCCCGAATTCTTCAGATCCTCTCCTAATTCCTTTAACTTTTCACTCGCAATATCAGTTAAGACCAAAGTGGCACCCTGTTGAGCAAAAAGACGTGCCGTTGCTGAACCAATACCTCCAGCAGCCCCGGTCATGACGATTATTTTTTCCTTGAACATCCAATTCCTCCTAGCCTGAATTATTCATAAAAATTACCGATACCATTATCTATTTTCAATGATATCTGCTTTCTTTGCATGATATTCACAAAATCAAACGAATCACTTCATTCGTTGAGTTTTCTTTCAATCATCATCGGCACTTTTTACCCTACGGGCGAGCCGATCTCACTGCATTTGCTTCGTTGCGGCCCATTCGCGGTGGACAACCACAGCTTCATGGGCCGACGCCTTGCATCTGTAGCAACCTCGACTCGTGAATAATCCAGGCCAGCTAAATGTAAAGCATGTAATGTGCAATGAATAAAACTATCAAATCCAGACCTTTAGTGCAATACTGAACAACTGATTTAACACATTATTCAGATCTTCTTCTTTTATATATTAAAAGCTTGTTAAGAATGGGACCTCCCCCCTTTAGTCAGTCCCTTAAATACTTTCTATTTTTTAAATCTGTAACCGGACCAGGGTACGGTGATGAGATGTACCGGTTCGGATGGATTATCCTCGATTTTTTGCCTTAGGTGGTGGATGAAAGTATCGATAGTCCTTGTTGTGGGGAATCTCTCATACCCCCAAACCTCAGTGAGAATAGTCTCCCGGTTCACAACTTCCCCCTCATGACTGACAAGAAGCTTTAAAAGCGCAAATTCCTTGGCTGTAAGATATAACTCATTCTTTGCTTTGGACGCAATCTGTTTCTTGAAATTTATATAAACATCTCCAAATGAGTATTCTTCCGTTTCTGCGGTTTCAGCTTTACCCCTGCGAAGAACCGCCCTTATCCTGGCAAGAAGCTCTTTTATCCCGAAAGGCTTTGTTACATAATCGTCGGCTCCAAGCTCAAGCCCTAAGACCTTATCAATCTCTTCTTTTTTTTCGCCGGTGAGCACGATGATCGGAGTCATCACGCCTTTTGTCCGCAGTTTCTGGCAGATCTCCATTCCGCTTAAGGAGGGAAGGACCAAGTCCAGGATAATCAGATCGACATTTTCCTGGCAGGCTAATTGGAATCCCTCTTCTCCGTCTGAGGCGGACATAACCTTAAAATTTTCTGTCTCCAGAGTGGCTATCAAAGTCTCGATGAGCGCCTTATCATCCTCTATAATTAATATTTTTCTCATGGCTTTTCGAAAATCGCTTTACCTGAATTATTCATAAAAACTGCCGACACCCAATTTTATTTACAATGTTTAATATATTATAAATTGCCGTGCTTTTTCAATCTTTCTTCATACTTTTCTTTCTGCCTCTCCACGATCTCATTGAAACGGGAGTCATCACGCAGGCCATCATAAAACGTATTATTTATCAAGGGAAGATAGGAATATTGAAAATGCTCGATACCCTTCTGAATTCTTTCATCCATGTACCTGATCGCCTTATCCTTCATCCCTAAAAGAGAATAAATGACTCCGGTCTTACTAAGAGCAAGAGCTTTTTTCTTCTCGCCTTTTACTGCAAATATTAATGCTCTGTAAAATCTGTTGCCAGGATATCCAGGATTGATCTTTTCCGCTCTAACCAAAAATTCTTCGGCTTTGTCCACTTCTCTCTTCATAATATGAAACAAACTGTAATCTTGAAAGGACCAAAAATTTTCTGGCTCGATCTCTACTGCATTTTTTATGTAGGTTTCAGCTTTTTCCAGTTCTCCTGTGTATATGAGACACCGGGCCCGGAGAGAATGGGATGGAATATAAAAGGGATCCAGCTCTATACTTCTGGAAGTGTGTACAACAGCCTGACGAAGCAAACCAAAATTCCTATAAAAAAGTGCTATCACATGATTTAATGTTGTAAGATTCGGATTTATCTCCTGTGCCCTCTTTAAACTCTGATATGCTTTTTCGTAATCACCTCTGAGATAGGATACCCATGCAATGGATCCATTCGTTTCTGATATATCCGGGTTCAATTCATAAGCCTTTTCTGAGTTCTTTATTACAGAAGCAACATCCTTTTTGTTCCCTGTTATCTGGTAATGATGCTGATAAGCCCAAGTCAAACCGGTGTAGATAAAAACATAATTCGGGTCGATCTCATTCGCCTTTTTAAACATTTTTATGGCGGTTTTAAAATCATCTTCCCGGTGATAAATGATATATTTACTGTCTATAAAATGCATCCCCTTCAGGCAATATTCGTACACCTCAATATTTGGAGGCCGGTCAGTTTTGAGGGCTTTCCTTTTTCTCGGTGTGAGTTTTACCTTTAAAGCTTCTGCGATAGCCTTAGACACGTTTTCCTGAACTTCAAAAACACTATCAAGCTTCCGGTCGTATGTGTCAGCCCAGAGGTGAAAACCGTCTTCTACATTGATAAGCTGGGCGCTGACACGAATGTTGTCCTTTTCCTTCCTGATACTGCCTTCGAGAATAGTAGCCACTCCCAATTCCTGCCCGATCTCTTTAATATTCTTATCTGTATTTTTATAGCGCATCACTGAAGTCCGGGAGATCACCTTCAACTCTCCCATTCTTGAGAGCTTGGTGATGATATCATTGGCCATCCCTTCACAGAAATATTCCTGATCTTTTTCTGGGTTTAAATCCGCAAAAGGAAGCATCGCAATAGAATTTTTCCATTCTACTGCACTTATACTCTCTGCTTCAGGCATTATCCTGTGCAGAATCCTCTCGGTGGAAGGAACCTCTTTCTCTATCTTGATCAATTCATAGAGGATGTCCTCAACATTCTGATACCTCCTGTCCCTATCCTTTTCCAAACATTTGAGTATCAAACGGCTAAGAGCATCAGGAATCTGTGCATTAAATTCCCTGGGATCTTTTGGTGCCTCACTCTTCTGCTTCAGGGCTATGCTCAACGGACTATCCCCTTCAAAAAGCTGCCTCCCGGTTACCATTTCAAACAGAACGATTCCCAGCGAATAGATATCCGAACGCAAGTCAACATCTTTCCCTTCTACCTGCTCAGGAGACATGTACTCCGGAGTTCCGATTATCTCCCCGGCGCCTGTTATCCCTTTTGTTTTAATGGAGTGGGCAATTCCAAAATCCATAATCCGTGCATTTCCGTCTTTATCGACCATGATGTTCTGTGGTTTTAAATCGCGGTGCACAACTCCCAAGCGGTGAGCCTCGGATAATCCTTCACAAATCTGCCTGGCTATAAAAATGGCTTTTCCTGCACTCAACGGACCCATTCTTCTGATCGAACCATCTAAATCTTCACCGGGCACATATTCCATGGTTATATAATGGGTTCCCTTGTTTTCACTTAGGTCATACATGCGGCATACATTCCTCTGAGATATCTTACGTGCAGTTTTGAGCTCGTTCCGGAAACGCTCGATGGTCTCCCTGTCAGCAATGTCGGGTTTCATGAGCTTTAAGGCCACCTCTTCCTCTATCTTCTTATCCAATACCTTATAGACATTGGCCATGCCACCTTCACCAAGTTCCTCGATGACTTCGTATCTTCCTGCAAAAATAGTTCCTCTGGATAATTTTCTGGGCATTTCGAGAGTCATTGCCCTGGCAGCAAGTTGTTTGTCTTCTTTTGCTTCTGGTCTGGAACGGTGAAGCACGGCTTTTACCCTGGCAAGAAGTTCTTTTGTCCCGAATGGTTTGGTGACATAATCGTCTACTCCAATCTCAAAACCCAGGACTTTGTCCATCTCTGTCTTTTTCTTTCCCGAAAGCATGATGATGGGAGTTACGATACCCTCAGCACGCAGCCTCCTACAGACCTCAAACCCGTCCAGAGAAGGGAGACCATAATCGAGAATAATCAAATCAATTTCTTTCTGGCGGGCTAATCTGTATCCTTCTTCTCCATCAGAAGAAGAGACAACATTGAAGTTTTCAGTTTCAAGGAAAGACCTCAGCGTTTTGAGCAAGGCCAGATCATCTTCGATCACCAGTATTTTTTTCATGGCTTTGGAAAAATCAGAATGAAAGTGCTCCCTTTATTGGGTTGGCTTACAACTTTGATCTCACCCTTATGAGCATCCATTATATATTTGACCATCTTTAATCCCAGCCCAACACCTTTAGGATTGTGCTGGCTTGCTTCGTAATGGCGGTAAAATCCCACAAAAATCTTTTCTTTCTCTCCATCTGGTATTCCAATCCCTTTATCCTTGACCTGAATCTCAATTGTATTACCTTTTTCTATGAGGCTGACCAAAATTTCCCTATCATTCGCTGAATATTTTATAGCATTATCGACAAGATTGGTCAATGCCTGGCGTATGGCATCCTGGTCTATCTCCAGAAAGAGAAGTTCATCAGGCAAATTTGTTTTAAGGGAAAATCCGGCCGTTTCCAACCTGTGCTGGAAAAGATTAACTGCATCTTTAACAACAGACTGTATTTCAGTTTTTTCAAAAGTGTAGGTTTTTATCTGTTTTTCAATCTTTCCAAAGTCAAGGATGTTGTGGAGGAACCTGGAGAGGCGGGCGCTTTCATCGGCCATTAGCCTCATCAACTCATCCTCTTTTTTCTTATCCTTTATCTTTCCCGCCTGAAGTATTTCAGCCAATCCCTGAATAGAACTCATCGGTGTTCGCAGCTCATGGGATACAGAGGAAATAAATTCGGTCTTCATACTGATGAGTTCACTCAATTTATCTTTTTCCACTCTTTCATAAATCACTTCTTCCTGAAGCACGATTCTTTCCAGGTTTAAAACCAGTTCTCTGGCCATAGCAAGCAAAAGCTCGAGGTCATCATGGGTAAACCTCTCGCCGGATTTTTTCTTTGCTACGGATAAAAAACCAACAAGGCCCACCGACTGAAAAGTGAGTGGAATGAGCAGATCTATTTTTTTCTCCTCAAGGGCTTTCTCCTGTGAAAAATCCATATTTTCTTCGGAGCGAACAGCCTTTTTCCTTGCATATATTTTGTCCGATGCAGAACTGAGATAGGCCAAAGAGTTCAGGTTCTTATCCCCGTCTCTTTCAATCAAAAACTTTTGCCCTGTTGGAGCCCACAGATAAAGGAAAACGCCGGCATGCTCTAATGGCAGTGTTTTCTTCACTTTGAAAAGGAAAAAATCGACAAGATGGTCACTGCTTGCCATCTTCCGGGCTCTTTCGTTGAAACTGAGAATGCTCTTCCTGTAGTCATAGCTTACCCTGTAAAAGGCCTTATCCACGAATTCCTGTATTTTTTTCCTCGCAGGATAAAAAACGATGGCAGCTGCAAGAGCAGCAAACACAGAGACGGCTGTTCGCTGAATAGAAAAGAATCTGGAGAAAATGTTTTGAAGAAGAGCGATAGAAAAGAGATAAATACTGATGGTAAAAACAGTCAGCATGAAATAGACAATGCTCCGATTGATGACAAGTTCTATATTCATCAGTTTATACTTAATGATGGAAATAGCGAAGCCTAGAGGGACAAAGACAAGAAATACAATGGCTAATTCTTCTGAAATCAGCGGAATTTTTTTCCCAATAGCCAGGGGCAGCTCGTACAAAAGAATAATCGGTCCCAGACCGATAAAAAGACCATAAAATATCCATTTTATCTGTGCCTGCTCCTCCTCAAACGTAGTTTTTCTATAGCTGATAACAAGGCAGATAATTGTGAGAAAGATAAATAAAATCAAGTAAAAGCGATGGACATATATAACTGACTGGTAGTACCTGTTTATTTCGATCGAAGACTTCAGGCTTGATAAAAAAAACAGAACCTCCATGGCTGCTGCAAAAATCAAAGCCGGACCATAAATAAAGAACTTGCTTATTTTAATCTTTTTCTTTGAGAAGATAAGAGAAAAATGAAGGAGAAGAGCAGGAGATAAAGGAAAGAGAACATAGAACAAAACTCCAGGAATGTAAGTGAGCCAGTCTTTTCGCAAACAGAAAAATCCACTGTTTATGATAAGCGCTGAAGAAAATGCCAAAGAAGCCCAATAATAGATACGAGCCCTCCTATCTTCCCTGCGGAAAAGGAAGACCAAAATACCGCTGATAAGGCAAATGAGACCTATAAAGAGATATATCAAGGGATAGAGAGCCTTGGGATAGTAAGGAATAAGTTGAACGTCTCTTTTCTCAATGTTGTCATCAACCTCAATATGGATGGTTACCCATTCCCCGATCAATTTTTGGCTAAGGATGAACTCTGGGTCCAATTTTTCATTTTTAATTCTGATCCCTTCAATTTGGCGGAGCATGAGATTTTCTTTAGTTATTTCCTTAGGAAGACCCGGGCGTTGCAAAAGCAAAAAGAATCCATAAATATTTACGACAATGATTATAAAACCAGCAGCCAATGAGAGATAAAACACAGCTTTTTTCATATTTCGATTTTTCCCTTTAGCCTGACAGAAATATATCATCTTGTACGTTTTGATGTCAATCAGCTTAAAAAATGGAAAAAGGGAACGAAAAAAGGGGACGGTCCTATTTTTTCATTTATTCTCTGATTATTTAATTCTTAGAAAAAAAATAGGACCGTCCCCTTTTTACCGTCCCCTTTTTATACGTTGTTCTTGACACAGGAGGCATTTCTGCCATATATAAGACTTATCAAAATATTAATTATGGGATGAGTGAATTCCAATTATTTTTAAGGAGGGAGTAAACATGAAATTTCAATCATTCAAGCTATTCAGGTTAGCTTTTGTCCTGGGCATAAGTTCTTTTTTACTTTTCATACCTTTTTCTTCTTTCGCTGCACAGAAGGTCTCCATAAATTTTAATGATTATCATGGGTATACAGGGACTGTGAAGTATATCAAAAATGTTGCAAAAGCTTTCCCAAACATTACCAAGCTCGTTGAGATCGGCAAGAGCACCATGAAGCGGCCCATCTATGTTCTCGTCATTTCAAACATGAAAACAGGAACAACGATCGATTCTCATGTGAAACTGCGTAACATGCGTAAGGAAGGAGTCAAAAACGTTCCCCCCATGAAACCCTATCAGGGCAAGCCAGGGCACTGGATCTGCGGCAGTACGCATGGGAATGAATACACAGGAACAGAGGTCTGTTTATATATCATCGATAAGCTGGTCTCCGGGTATGGTTCGGATCCGGATATCAAGCGGCTCATTGATGCTCAAACCTTCTATATCTGTCCTGTCGTTAATCCCGACGGCTTGTATAACAGCATTGAAAAGGGAATTTCTCAGAGACAAAACAGCATGAAGCGAGATGATGACGGTGACGGCAGGATCAACGAAGACGGCCTTAACGATCTCAACCGTGACGGACATATTACACAATTTCGCTACAAAGACCCGAAAGGCCGGTATGTTATCGATGATGTCGATCCGCGTCTTATGGTCCGGCTTGGCCGTGGCGAAAAGGCAAAGAAGCAGCTGTATTCCGTTATCAGGGAAGACAAGGATGATGACGGAGATGGCAAGCGTGGAGAGGACTCTGAACGAGGCATCGATTTGAATCGAAATTTTCCTGAAGGATGGTTCACGGACAGTGGCTTTGCCGGTGGTCAGGGAGATTACCCGACATCATCCCCTGAAATCCATGCCATTGCCGAGTTCTTCACCAACCACAGGAATATTCTTATGGCACAGAATTATCATACATCCGGCGGATTTACCTATAGACCGATGGGTACGGCCCCTCCCACCAGCCTGCACCCGAAGGATGTTGCCGTATTCGACAGGATCATGGGAAAAAAATACCTCGAACTCATTGGAGAAGACGTTCCCGAAGCCTGGAAAGAGACAGGTTCCCTTGATAAATTCAAAGAAGAACTCAAGAAGGAATCCAAAAATAAATACGCCATTGCGCGCGGATACGAATTACCACGCGGCTGGAGAGCCAGCTATAACGAGACCAGAGACAGGCGTTACGGCTATGGCATGGCCTCTGACTGGATGTACTTTCAGTATGGCATCTACGCTACAACGACCGAACTCTGGAATCCTCAAAAAGACATAAAAGATTTTCCTCAGTTCACAGGCAGAGACGCCAGAGTGAAGAGGGACCGCGCTCTCTTGAAATATCAGGATGAAAAATATAGGGGCAAACTCTTCGTCCCCTGGAAAAAATTCAAACATCCTGAACTGGGCGACGGAGAGATCGGCGGCTGGATACCAAAGTACCGCGGCAATGCTTTGCCAGGAGAACCTCTGCTCGGCGTCTGTGAGAAACACTGGCAGTTCGAACGCTTCAGAGCAGAACTCCAGCCAGAAATCGTGATCAGTGATGCCAAGGCACAGGTGTTATACACAACCAATAGTGCGAACCAAGCAGCCGTGTCGCAAGAAGGTGATCAAGTAACGATTAAAAAGGGCAAATCCAAGGGAAAATACAAAATAGTTGAAATCACCACAACCATAGAGAATAAAGGCAAACTCGCTACTCATATTGCCCGGGGAGCACAGCTTTCGGGAAACCGGGAGGATATCGTCTGGCTGATCGGAGACCGGGATAAAATCACCTTCCTGCAAGGCACACCTTTCCAGAAACTAGGCGTTATTGATGGGACAATGAAAATCCCAAGCTATTCAGGCCGGGGTGCTCCTGCACCGTCGCGACAGCAACAGATGCGGCGGATGCCGCGCTTCATACCGCCTGGCTTTCCGATGCGGAGAATGCGAGGGCAGAGGTTCCAGCCCACTCAGGTTACACAGGGAGGCTCGAAACGCAAGGTCAAATGGCTCATCGCAGTGGAAGGAAACACGCCGCTTAAAATCGTAGTCACATCTCAAAAAGGCGGCACTAAAGTCAAAAACCTTTCGATTAAATAAGGAGGAGGTGAGCTATGAAATTGAAAAATAATATCAAATACATATCAGCTTTTATTATGACTGTCTTGTTGATGGTATCCCTTATAACACCTGCATATGCGCAGAAAAAACTACAAAAAAGCCCGGGCGGATACCACGGCGAACTCGATTTTCCCATTAGCTGGAAACGGTACTATTCCTATGCTGAATGGACCAAGATCATGCACGATATTCAGAAAAAGTATCCTCACCTGTCAGCCATCCAGAGCATCGGAAAAAGCCGGATGGGGCGAAACCTATATCTGATAACGATTACCGCAAAATCGACCGGAAAACATCAAAACAAACCTGCAATGTGGGTTGATGGAGCTATTCACGGAAACGAGGTCAACGGAATTAGCTGCTCCCTGTACCTCATGTGGTATTTACTCACGCGGTATGATTACGACAAATACGTCTATGACCTGGTAAACGAGTGCACGTTTTATATTCTGCCGGGTCTCAACGTGGATGCCAATGAATCTTTTGTTAAATTTCCGAACACACCGAATAATCCTCGTGAGCCGTATAGACCCGAAGACAACGACGGCGATGGCCTCTACGATGAAGACCGGACAGAGGATGTGGACGGCGACGGAGAGCTCTCAGTCATGTACATCGAGGATCCTAAAGGCGAATACAAGTTATCGCCGGATGAACGCCGGTTCATCCGGATAAGCGATATGAAAGAAAAAGGATTGCGTTTTCGCCGGATCGGATCGGAGGGGTATGACAACGATGGCGACGGCATGATCAACGAAGACGATATTGGAGGGCCTGATCCCAACAGGAATTTTCCATATGGATGGAACCTTCAAGCGGGAAATCCCTATCCGATGTCAGAATCCGAATGCCGTAATGTGTTCGAATTTCAGCTTGCCCATCCCAATATTTTCGCCAGCTTTCATTATCACAATACCGGCAGGCTGATCATGTTCCAAGCTCCACCAGCAGTAAGTGCCAGGAGCCAAACTCCAGAACAGCGCCAGCGCATGCAGGATATGCTCAACCAGCGCCTTGAGGAAATGAGAAAAACCAATAAATATGCGCAGCTTTTCGACCGCCAGGTAGCTCCAGAATATCAACATGACATGGATACGCAAATAGAAATTGTGACGATGGGTGCGCGAATCTTGAAAAATTACCGCCCCACTATCGGAGGTCTTAGCGGCCAGGCACATGCAGCAACGTATTATATGCTCGGCGCGTACAGCTACCTTATGGAACTCTGGGGATCACCGGCATTCGATGCGGATGAGGATGGCGACGGAAGAGTCTCAGATGTAGAATACCTTAAGTGGATCGATGTTGAACTGACCGGAGAAGGCTGGATCATGCCGCACAAATACAATCATCCTGACCTCGGAGAAATATGGATCGGAGGCTCCCGGAAAAAACATACACAGAGAACGCCTCCTGCCCGGTATATCGAAATGGAAGCTTTGAAAAATGCACAATTCGTGATGTACTGTGCCAGCCAGTTCCCAAAGGTAGAGTTAGATGAAGTGACTGTAACACCTGCCACTCAGGACCTCTTCTGGGTTGAGGTGGCCGTGAAGAACGACCGTGTTTTTCCAACTGCATCTGACAGATCGGTAGCGCTCAAGAGAGCGGTGAAGGATAAAATCACTTTTAACTCATCAAATAATATATCTCTGGTCAATATTCCTGAAGGCGTGACAACAGTTGATCCCCTGAATAACATGGCACGATACGAAACAATTACAGAAAAGGGAAATGAATTCAGGCTCAAGGGGAAACAGACACTTCGCTTCTGTGCTCTCGTGAAAATGAAAGGTTCCAAAGGCTGGGTGGAATTTAACGTCAAATCAAAAAATGGCGGGGAGGCAAAGAGAAGAGTTAATATCAGAGTAAAATAAGCAACCTGAATTATTCATAAAAGAAGAGCCGAAGATCATCGACAGCATCATCGGCCATCTCACTGCAGCCATTCCGTCTTTCAGAGGATCTGAACCGCCCATTATTCCATATAAGCAGTCCGATACAAAAGAAAATGTGTTTCGATCACCTTAAAAATTATAAAAAGACACGCTTGAAATTCGTGTGAAATAATTATATGATAGCCGAAATTAACATGATTTTTGCGAAAAAGCAAAAAAATTAGAGGAGGCAAAATGAAAAAAAATCTTATTTTTGCAGTGCTTGTTTTATGTGTTGTTCCCATGACATTCGGTCAAATTGTGACCAATGGAAACCAGAGTGTCCAGTATATGCGTTTGATGTCACGCAACGCATCCACGAATATCGATGCCGTCTACTACAATCCTGCGGGTTTGACCCAGATGAAAAACGGCTTTCATCTAGCCCTGCACAATCAGACGATCATCCAGAAAAAGACCGTTGAGAACAGCTATCCCCTGCTCAACGAAGGGACCTATGTCGGGGATGTAAACGTCCCGATATTCCCCAATATCTACGCGGTTTATAAAAAAGACAAGCTCGCTCTGTTCTTTGGTTTCGGACCCAATGCCGGAGGAGGAACAGCGGATTTTAAAACCGGACTGCCCTCTTTTGAGACTACGATCTCCGGTCTGCCTGTATTATTAACCGGAATGGGACTTCCAACAACGGCTTATTCCGTGGATCTCGCCTTTAAAGGTAGTTCCATATTTTTGGGAGCTCAAGCAGGTATATCTTATGCTCTCAGCGATATGATCTCTGTTTCGGCAGGTGCTCGCTTCATAACAGCAACAAACACCTATGAAGGCTCCATTCAGGATATCATGATTGATCCCACTCACCCTGCAATCAATCCTACCGGTGCTATGATTTCTGCCCCTCAGTTCTTCACCACGATTGGACAGCCTACCTATGCAGCCCTGACCAGTGACCAGGAAGTCGACGCCAAACAGACCGGAACTGCCATCCAGCCGATCCTGGGCCTGTTTTTTAAGCCAACTGAAAAACTGAGTATCGGCCTCCGTTATGAATTCAACGCCAGCCTGGAACTGGAAAACGACACCACAAAAGATGTTGTCGTTGATGGCACCTCCATGTTCCCGGACGGAGCTAAATTTCACAGCGACATCCCGGCCATCTTTTCTATCGGGCTGGGATACGAGCTTACACCCGACCTGAGGCTTAATATATCCGGCAATTACTTTTTCGAAAAACAGGCTGATTTAGATGGCGCGGAAAAACTGATCGACAAAAACACCTATAATTTTTCGGTAGGGCTCGAATACAAGGTAACCGAGAAGTTTCTCCTCAGTACCGGAATCGAGGTTAATCAGATAAGCGTAAGTGAAAATTACCAATCAGACCTCAGTCACGAACTTTCCAGCAGTCAGATTGGATTCGGCGGGCAGCTCAAATTATTCCAGAATCTTGATCTAGATTTCGGCGGGATCTTTGTGATGTATTCCGATGCGAAAAAGATAATCGACTCGTATTCGGAAAAATATACACGCTCAACATTGGCTTTTGCCATAGGTTTAGGATATCAGTTTTAAAGACAGAACTACCACCTGAGTTAAGGGGTCAGTTAAGGGGTCAGGTCTACGTTTGACGTTTGAGAATAACATCATTTAGGTGCTTTAATTTCTTTCTTATATCCCCTCGTTTTGCTCTCTTTATCCTACCAACAGCACTGCTGACACTGCTATGCTTCTCCAAATTAAAATATTTTCCTACCTCCAGCAAATTATCTCCACGTAATTCCTTCACTAAATAAATAGCAACATCCCTTGCTTCGTTTGCGTATCCTCTTCTTATATTAAATATCTCTTCTAAACTCTTATCATAATAATCACATACTGCACGTACTATTTCTTCTTGTTTTGGGGCCAGTATTGTTTTTTTTGGTAATCTCTTTGCTTTTTCCTTACCATATACCTTCATACGAATTTCTTCTATAAATTTCTCACTACCTAATATTAACGGAGATTTCTTACTCTGCATCTTCTTTATTATTTCTCTGTCCGGTATCTCTCCTATAAAATCTTTGTAGCTCTTCTTACTATTTGATAATAATCCCATAATTATGTCTTTATATAACCAGTTCCATTGTTGCCCATCTTCTAAATATCCTCTGTGACTGCTCCAACGGTAATCTTCTATTTTATCAACTATGTGAGCTGTCAATGGATTACGATGAATATATTTTACCAACTCTAGTAAATATCTGTCTTCACTTATTAGAATCGATTTATACCTTCCCCTGAATAGTGGACCATCTACTTTGCGCAGCCTGTTGTACTTCTGGGTATATATCCCGTTTATATGACGCATACATCTGGATAAATTGCCTTCAGGAGTATTGATTATAAGATGGTAATGATTTCTCATCAGACAATAGGCGGATATTCTTACTTTAAATTGAACGGCGCTTTCTTTTAACAGATCAATGAATATTTTGTAGTCTTTATCATATTCATATATCTTTTCGCGACGGCGACCACGATTCATTACATGATACCATGCACCGGGATACTCTATTCTTAATGGTCTGCCCATATAATTTTATTATCATTTTTCTAAACTATCGTCAAACGTAGACCTGACCCCATTCAT
>JAGLWV010000124.1 GCA_023133225.1 Candidatus Aminicenantota bacterium
GGGGTTGTGATTTTAATATTTTTGGGATCTCCCTGAACGACACACACTCTCTCCCCCGTTCTCTCTACCAGGGAAGCCTCATCCGTACCATAAAAACTATCTTCCTGAGCCTTATCCAGTGCTGTCTTCAGTGTGTGATGGAAAAATCCCTGTGGAGTTTGAACCTTGAAGAGCTTTTCTCGATCCAGCGTTTGGCTCACTTCTTTTCCCTCAACGAGCTTGATGGTGTCTTTAACCGGAACAGCAGGGACAACGGCCCCCTTTTCCAGGGTTGCCTCAATGACACGATCGATCAGGTCTTCACTGACCAAAGACCTAACTCCATCGTGAACCAGTACGATCGCCGCTTTCTCAGGGTCGATCTGACGAAATCCCGAAAGAACAGAATCCTGTCTTCTCTCTCCTCCTCTCGCAACAGCTACAATTTTTCCGTAACGTTTAAGATACTTTTTTTTCTCGGAGTCATCCTTCAACACCAGAATGATCTCTTCCACTCTCTTATGAGCTTCAAACTTATCCAGGCACCAATCTAAAACCGGTTTCCCCTTTAAGAGGGCGAATTGTTTGGCGAAACCGAAGCGCCTCCCTTCTCCAGCAGCAACAATAATAACCGTAACTTTCTTCATTCAGACTCTTCGTTGTAGCGGCCGAAGATCATCTTGCCTACTGTTGTCTGAAGCACGGAGGTAACGGTGATATCAATGTTCTGCCCGATCATCTTGCGTGAGTTATCGACCACAACCATAGTGCCATCATCCAGGTAGGCTACGCCTTGATCTTTTTCCTTCCCTTCTTTGAGGATAAAGACTTTTATCATTTCTCCGGGTAAAACAACCGGTTTCAAAACATTCGCCAGCTCGTTGATATTAAGGACAGGGATCCCCTGAAGCTGAGCGACTTTACTAAGATTATAATCATTGGTAACAATTTTAGCATCCAGATGTTTGGCCAATTCAATGAGCTTGGAATCCACATCCTTGATTTCAGGGAAATCCGTTTCAGAAATCATGGTTGATACTTGAGAAGATTTTTGGATATGATCCAGCACATCCAATCCTCTCCTTCCTCTCTGTCTTTTCATTCCATCGGAAGAATCGGCAACGAGTTGAAGCTCTTTGAGAACAAACTGGGAAATGACAAGGGTTCCTTCGACAAAGGCCGTATCACAGAGGTCCGCGATACGTCCATCAATAATTACACTTGTATCAAGAATTTTATAACTGCTCCCTACGCTTTTTTCCCTAAAAAAGCTGAATAAGTGTGGCGGGTCAAGCCATTCGAACTTCCGATTGCCCACCAAAAATCCGAGGTAAGGCATGATGAGGAGAAAAAATATCCTAATAAAAGTAGTCGTCGGATTATCTTCTGCAGTCGTTTGATAAATAGAACCCAGACCCCAACCCAAAAGAACACCTGCAAAGGTCCCTATTGTTGAGCTCCATATAACCCTAAACTGGGTTTTTCGAATTCTTGTCTCCAGGTAAACGATAACAATGCTCAATATAAAACCTATAATAGCCCCAATATGCGGGGGAAGATGAAAAGGAGAAAAAAAATACCCTGCTAATGTTATCAATGCGATCACAACAAGTCGAAAAATAAAAAGACTCATTTTATATCCCTCAAAATAATATTTCTAACGTTTGCTTAATATTTTGAACTCCTTCGAGTTTTATATCCGGAATGTCCTCCTTCTCCAACTGAGAGAGGTTGCCCTGGGGCAAAATAACAGTTTTAAACCCGAGTGCGTGAGCTTCTTTCAACCTGGCCAGGGGGTGGCCTACAGAACGAATTTCCCCACTCAGCCCTACCTCCCCAAAAACAATCAGGTCTGGAGGAATGACTTTATTCTTCAGACAAGAAACAACTGCCATGATTACAGCTAAATCTGTGGCCGGCTCATCAAGGGTCAGCCCCCCGGCAACATTGATATAAATATCTTCTCCTGCAAAGCTGAAGCCAAGCTTTCTCTCAACGATAGCCAAAAGCATGGCAGCACGAAAATGATCGAGGCCGATTGTCATTCTTCTTGGATTTCCGGCGAATAAGGTGGAAGAAACCAGAGCCTGAATCTCGGCAAGGAGTGGGCGAGATCCTTTAATGGTGCAAACTACCACACTGCCCGCCTCCTCGGTAGGCCTCTCCTTCAAGAAAAAAGCGGAAGGATTAGAGACAGGTTGAAGCCCTCTGCTTCCCATCTCAAATATAGCCAGCTCGGAGACAGGGCCAAATCTGTTTTTCAGGGCCCGAAGCACTCTGTGACTGTGATCCCTCTCCCCTTCAAAATAAAGAACAACATCTACCATGTGTTCCAGCGACTTAGGCCCGGCTAAAGAACCCTCTTTCGTGATATGACCGATAAGAAACGAAGGAATATGGTTTTTCTTGGCAAAACGAAAGACCTGATTAGTAACTTCTCGAACTTGACTGATTGTACCGGGAGCAGAAGACAGCTTCGAAGAAAAAATAGTCTGGACAGAATCCAAGACAAAAATCTGAGGGTTCAGCTTTCCTGCATGGGTTATAATTCGCTCGAGGTTGGTTTCTGCCAGAAGGTATAGCTTTCCATCCTGAATCCCCAGCCTCTCGCCTCGAATCTTAATCTGTTCCAGGGATTCTTCTCCTGAAACATACAAGACTTTTTTTCCCTGGACAGCAAAATCACGGCTCACTTGAAGAAGAAGAGTGGATTTCCCGATTCCAGGTTCGCCTCCTATTAAAACAAGGGATCCCAGAACGATTCCTCCTCCGAGAACAGAATTTAATTCCTCGATCCCGGACTTTATCCTCTCTCTTTTTGCCTCTTTTATCTCTTCGTAAAGGACGGGTTCGGAAGGCGGAAAAGAAAATTCAACCGCAGCCTCCTCTTCTATTTCTTCAATCAAAGTGTTCCATTCACCACAATTGGGGCATCTCCCCAACCATTTCGGAGAATGGAAGCCACAGTTCTGGCAGACAAAACTTGTCTTAGTCTTCATTAAAAACCAAACTCCAGACCGAAATATATTTCTCTCTTTGGAGCCAAAGTGAAATCATCTATCCCAAACAGAAGATAAAAATATCTGGAAGCAGCATATCTTGTCCAAACCCTGAAATGGGGACGAGGATGGCGGTTGAAATCAAAACTCTCTATAGAGAACTTTAACCTGTCGCCTGCTACATAATAATCGAGTCCTGCCCCAATCTCAGATTCCATAATGCCGGCTCTAAGAGAAAAGACTCCCCATCGCACTCCTCCCTGCACGGAATAAACAAATTTATCTAACCACGGATCATGGATAATCTGAGTCAGTAAAAACTTTTTCTTCTCTGTCCACAAGGCAAGGCTAAAGTAATTCTTCAACCTTTTGCTCCTGCCATAATACTCTGTCGTTAATCCCCCCGCAGCTTTAATGTTAGAAACTGGATGGATGACTCTCTCCAGCTCACTCACAGCAGCTTCGGCTTTCTCATATAATTCCTTTTGATGAATAAGTTTGCCCAGCGTCCCTTCCCCTCTGTTAATCTTCTCCAACGATTCATTGAGGAGACTAAAAGATTCTTCTGTTTTTATGATGAGGTCCTTTATGCTTTCCAGGTTTAATTTAATACTCTCCCTGTTCTCCTCCACCATATCCTTTAAAAGAGCGATCAATTCATCCAAATTCTGTGAGACCCCATCTATTCTTTGTTCAAACTTCTGGAAAGCTTGAGAAGAGCTCTGAAGGCCCCGCTGGAGTTCCTCCTTGTTTGCTCCGAAGAATTCATTTAAATCCGAAGTGAAAGAAGACAGATTCCGGAGGGTATCTTTAAAATTGGTCCTTGACTCTTCCTCTCCGATAATCCCCTTTAGAATCCTTCCCATTTCTTTTAATTCAGTGCTTAACAAGACCATAAAGGTTCCCATCTGGTCAAAGCTCACATAGGGTATTCCCTCAATTACTTCCTCTTGCTTGTAAAAATCCGTAGCATCTTCAGGTATTATCTCGATGTGTCTTTCTCCCAAAAGACCCAGCGTGGCCAGGGTGGCTTTAGAACCACGTGGCACTGCAACTCCGGAGTCTATATTCATCAAAATCTCAGCTTTGCTTCCCTTTAACTTGATATCCTTAATATATCCAACTTTTACGCCTGCCATCCTCACCACTGTTCTCTTTTCCAGGCCCGCAGCGGAATCAAAAGAAGCATAGAGAAGATAACCCCTTTTGAAAAGAACGCCAAAATCTCCTATGACAAAGATAACTGTCACAAGAATAAAAAGGGTAACAACTATGAATATTCCGATTTTCAACTCCCGGGTCAATCTATCCTCCTCAAATCTCGGTTCATGCCTGAATTATTTATAAAAACTGCCGATACTTTTATTTATTCTAAATACTATATGAATAATCCAGATGAGTAAATAATAATACTTTTGGCACTATTTTTCACCAATTTTTAATAGGTCCTTTAGCCCGGCCATGAATAAACTGCTGGATGACCGGATTCTTTGAGTTTCGGATTTCCTCAGGAGCTGCTGCCTCGACAATCTTCCCCTCATAAAGCATGGCAATCCTATCTGCAACTTTATAAGCACTGACTATATCATGGGTTATGACAATCGTGGATACATTCATTTCTCTTTTCATCATGTTGATCAAATCATTTATAGCATCGGCCCTGATCGGGTCAATACCAGTGGAAGGCTCATCATAGAGAATGATATCCGGTCGATAGGCGATCGCGCGTGCCAGCCCAACTCTCTTCCTCATGCCTCCACTGAGCTCCTGGGGCATGAGCCTTTCGCATCCTTTTAATCCGACCTTGTCTAAGCTTTCGACCACCAACTCTTGAATTCTTTCTTTTGAAAAATCCGTGTACCTTTCCAGGCCAAAGCCTACATTCTGCGCAACTGTCATGGAATCAAAGAGGGCGACTCCCTGAAAGAGCATTCCAAATCTTCGGATAATCTTGTGAAGTTCATCATCCTTAAGGCTCGTGATCTCGACTCCATCCACAAAAATCTGACCCTTATCGGGCCTGAGGATTCCAATGATGTGCTTTATGAGCACGCTTTTTCCTGATCCGCTCTGGCCAATAACAGCCAGAGTTTCCCCCTGTTTAAGGTCGAGGTTAACGCCTTGCAAGACCTTTTTCCGGCCAAAAGCTTTATGAAGATCGACAATCCGAATCATTTTCTCTAAATGGAGGGGAGCGCTTTGCTGAGAAAAAAGTTTACGATTAAAATGCTGATACTGGCTATAACAACTGTCTTGGTCGTTGCCTTCCCCACGCCTTCAGCTCCACCCTCGGCTCTCAATCCCTGCCAACAGCCTATCAAAGCGATGATAACCCCAAAAACCGCTGCTTTTATAAGCCCCCCTGCAATGTCCCATAATTCAACAAAGTGCACAGTAGATCTGATGTAAAGAACCCTGTTAACACCCATGATGTAAACATTATAAAAGAAGCCGCCAGCAATTCCGATTATATCCCCATACATTGTCAGACAAGGAAGCATGATGATGCAGGCCAGAACTCGAGGGACAACAAGGTAGCGGGTGGGATCAGCGCCTAAACTGAAGAGGGCATCAATCTGTTCGGTTATCTTCATCGTCCCAATTTCTGCAGCTATAGCCGAACCCACTCGCCCTGTAACCATAATGCCAACCAAAATAGGGATAAATTCTTTCGTAAGGCCTAGAGAAAGCATCGGCCCTCCATAAGCTTCTGAACCCGGGCCGATGTACCTGTGAAAACTCACGTATGTATGGAGTCCAAAAGCAAGACCGACAAAGGCTGCGGTAAGGGATACTAAGGGCAGTGACCTGACGCCTATTTCCTCAAGCTGTTGAATGAACACTTTCCTTTCCCATGGCTTTTTAAACATGTTTTTAAGCACCTTGGATAGGAGCAGGCTGACCTCTCCGACCTGCTGAAAAAAGGAATAAAAATAGGCAAGAAGGGACTTTGGTTTCTTGACCATTATCAGACTTTAAAAAGGGCGGAACTCTGCGTCAGAAAATCGAGCAAACGTGTTTAAAAAGGCAAGTTTTATTTTCCCAGTCGGACCATTTCTTTGCTTGGCTATGTTGATTTCTGCTTCTCCTCGTATATTCTCATCATCGGGGCGGTATAACTCCTCCCGGTAAATGAAGATCACAACATCAGCATCCTGCTCTATGGCTCCAGATTCTCTCAGGTCCGAGAGTTGAGGGATCGGTTTGCTGCGATTCTTCTCCGGAGCACGGCTTAGCTGGGAAAGCCCGACAACAGGAATCCTAAGCTCTTTGGCTAGCTCTTTCATCGAACGGGATATATAAGACATTTCCTGAGTTCTGTTTTCAAACCTCCCTCCCGTATGCATAAGCTGCATGTAATCGACAAAAAGAATATCCAGGTTTTGCTCCATTTTCAGTCTCCGGGCTTTGGCCTTCATCTCCATGACCGTTAAAGCCGGAGACTCATCTATAAATATTTTAGCCCGGGAAAGGGCCTCGGCACTCAGCTTGAGCTTTCCGAAATCTCTCTCCCCTATGAAACCGGTCCTGACCTTCTTGATATCTAACTGAGCCTCGGCACAGAGCAACCTGACAACAATCTGTTCCTTCGCCATTTCAAGAGAGAAAAAACCTACAGAATAGTCTGTATTTAAGCCTACATGCTGGGAGATATTCAAACACAGAGCTGTTTTCCCCATCGAAGGCCGGGCCGCAATAACTAAAAACTCAGAGTTGTGAAAACCGGCAGTCAATGCATCCAAATCCCGAAATCCTGTTGGGATTCCAGTAACAGCTTCCTTCCGATCGTGGAGCGCTTTAATCATCTCCAGGGTTGGTTCCGTCAATATGCTTACAGGAACAAAACCAGGTTTAATCCTCTGTTCAGCCACATCTATGATTGCAGCCTGGGCCTCATCCAGAAGTTGATCAGCATCATCCTTTTGCTCATAACTTGAGGAAATAATCTTAGCCGAGGAAAGGATAAGTTGCCTTAAAAGAGATTTTTCCTTAATAATCTGGGCATAGAATTCAACATTCAAACTCTTGGGAACACCATCCATCAGGGACGAAAGATATGAAGCACCGCCGACTTCATCGAGTGCACCCATTTTCTGAAGTTCTTCTGATAAGGTAACCACATCAACAGGCTTGCCTTTATCCACTAAAGCAACGATCTTCTCGATAATTTTCCGATTAGCCTCTTTGTAAAAATCCTCAGGAGATATAACGGAAAGAATCACATTCAGATTTTTATTATTAATAAGAATCCCACCTAAAACAGTCTTTTCAGCCTCGGAACTATGAGGAGGGATTTTTTTCAAGTACCTTAAATCGAGCTCCACTTATTCACTCTCTCCTTCGCTTTCTTCCTTCTTTTCTTCCATCTTTTCTTCCGGGGCATCTGCTTTCCCTTCGCTTTTCTCTTCTTCTATCCCCTTTTTATCTTCCTCTGGTTTCTCTTTCTCTGGTTTCTCTTCTTCTTCCGGTCCCGTCTCCCCTTT
This sequence comes from Candidatus Aminicenantota bacterium, assembly GCA_023133225.1. GTDB lineage: Bacteria > Acidobacteriota > Aminicenantia > Aminicenantales > Aminicenantaceae > JAGLWV01. Next base: position 7,463 of record JAGLWV010000124.1, read on the forward strand.
CTCTTCGCTCTCTTTCTCTCCTCCTTTCACTTCCTCCTTTTTTACTTCTTCTGGCACTTCCTCTGTTTTTACCTTTTCTGGCGCTGCTTTTACCTCTTCTGGCACTGGCTCTGTTTTTACCTCTTCTTCCTTTGGAGCCTCCTTTTCCGGAGCTTTCTTTTCTTTCTTCTCTTTGATTTCTTCCTCTTCCTTTACGACTTCTACCTTTACCTCTGCCATATCATCATGGAAGACTTTGACAGGCACGGTGTAATTCCCCAGCCTTTTTATGGGTTCCTCTAATAAAATCTTCTTTTTGTCAATCTCAAAGCCTGCTTCATGAAGAGCATCTTTTATGTCTGAAGAACTCACCGAGCCGAAAATGACATCCTTTTCCCCGCTCTTCCTCCGGAAAGAAAGAGTCGTTTGGGTGAGTTTCTGGATTAGATCTTGATAGGACATCCTCTCTTTCTCGACTTTTTTTCTCAAGGCCTTCCTTTCTATTTCGATCATTTTAATATTAGAAGATGTAACCTCAAGGGCTAATTTTTTGGGAATAAGGTAATTTCTCCCGTACCCCGGGGCAACATCCACAATATCTCCTCTTCTCCCTAGGTTTTCCATATCCTGTTTCAGAATGATTTTCATTATCCCTCCAATCACAACTCAATCAACAAGGTAAGGGAGCAAGGCCAGTATGCGTGCTCTCTTTATTGCGGTTGACAGTCTTCTTTGGTGAAAAGAACAAGTCCCGGTTATGCGTCTTGGGGAAATTTTGCCTCTCTCAAGAATATACTTTTTCAAAATATCAACATTTTTGTAATCAATATATTTCACATTCCTCTGACAAAAACGGCAGAACTTCCTTTTGGGCGGGAAATATCTCCTAAAAGATCCTCTATCCATCCTTTTTTCTCTCGCCATTCGACTCCTCCTCTTCAGTCTTTTTTGCAGGGGGTAAAACCTCCTGGGCTAAATCCTCTTCCTTATCTTTCTCTTCTTCTTCTGAAGGCTCCTTAGCTTCCACTGGTGGGGGTGGGGGCTCCTGAACTTCCACTGGTGAAGGCTCTTGAACTTCCATGGGTGGGGAGACTTCTTTTCTCTTTTTCCGAACATTTTCTTTGGTCTCTTTCTTCACCGTCAGAAAACGTAAAATCGCCTCTGATTGTTTGAAGCGTCTTTCAAGCTCATTGGGAATGGCCGAGTCCCCTTCATAGTGAAAAAAGACATAGAATGCTTCCTCATGCTTTTTAATCTGGTAAGCCAACCTCCTCTTTCCCCATCTGTCTTCCTTTATCATCTTCCCTTTCTTTTTAGAAATGACCTCTGCCATTTGAGTGATGATCTTTTCAGTTTCTTCCTCTTCCAGAGTTGGGGAAATGAGGAATGCTGTTTCGTATTGTTCCATTGAGACCTCCTTATGGATTTAAAGCTCCTTCCTCTCTTTAAAGAAGAAACAAGGAGACATTATTCACAAAAAATGCCGCTGCATTTATTTCTTTTCAATGATATCTGCCCCAGCGTCTCTCTGATTATACAGGTTCATTGCTTTTTCCACTCCTCCAGATAAGACCATCTCCACGGCCTCTTGAGCTTTCTTTAAGCCTTTATCCAGATGAGGACCCTCCGCCTCATCAAAGGGAGAGAGAACATACTCTGTTGCATCTTCATCGGGGGAGAGAGGGCCAATCCCTATTCTTATCCTCGGGAATTCTGTGGTTCCAATTTCTTGGACGATCGAACTCATTCCTTTATGAGTTCCAGGCCCTCCTTTTTTTCTTATCCTAATCTCTCCCAAAGGGATATCTAAATCATCATAGACTACAATAAAATGTTCTGGCTTCACGCCTCTCCCTTTGAGGATCTCTTTCACGGCAAGGCCGCTGTTATTCATGTAGGTCATTGGGAGGGCAAGAAGGACTCTTTCTCCCTTCCTTTCAACCTGAACGGCTTTGGAATGAAATATTTTCTTTCTCAATCTGATCTTCCACGCTTTGGCCAGTCGTTTAATACAAGTGAATCCCACGTTATGTCTTGTCCCAGCATAACGTCTTCCGGGATTCCCCAGCCCAACGACTGCCCACACATACTACTCCTTCTCTTTTTCCCCTTTTTTTTCTTCTTTTTCTTCTCCCTTCTTTTCTTCTTCCCCTGCCTTCTCTCTTTTAATGACTTCGGGTTCTTCCTCTTCAGTAATGACCTCCTCTTCCGTCTCCTCTACTTCTATTTCTTCCTCTTTGCTCGGTGCCTGAACAAGCACTAATATTGTATCAGGAGCGCTTAAAATCTCCACTCCCTCAACAGGGGCTATGTCCTCGACCTTAAAAGATTGATGGAGATGGAGGTCGCTTATATCGATTTCAATATTCTCGGGGATATCCTTTGGAAAACATTCCAGTTCCACTTCTCGGGACATTAAATCAACAAATCCTCCTTCCGTCTTCACTCCCACTGCTTCTCCTACTGTAACGACAGGGACAGAAATTCGAATGGTTTTATCCATTGTAATCTGAATAAAATCGGCATGAAGAATTTCATCTGTGACAGGATCTCGCTGTAGCTCTTTTATCATCGCATCTCTCATCTCTGAGTCAAACGAGATTTGAAAAATAGTATTTTCCCCTGATTCAGCCCTCAAGATCTTAAAGATCTCCTGCTTTTTCAAATTCAATGACACAGTAGCTTCGCGAGCTCCATAAATGACAGCAGGAATCATTCCCTCCCTTCTTAATCGTCGAGATGCATTTTTTCCAAAAATCTCTCTTTTATTAGCCTTGATTTTAAATCCCATCTCTTCTTCCTCCTTAGATAAACAGAGAACTCACAGAGTATCCTTTATTAATCCTTCGAATAGCTTCTCCAAAAAGAGGAGCAACAGAGAGTACTGTGATCTTTTGAGAAGACTTTACTTTATTATTCAGAGGAATTGTATCTGTAATAATTAACTTTTCCAACTTAGATTTTTCAATTATTTCAACAGCCTGCCCTGATAAAACACCGTGGCTGCATGCTGCAAAAATCCTCAGAGCTCCCTCTTTCCTTAGGGCCTCAGCACCCTCGACAAGCGTCCCTCCCGTATCCACCATATCATCCAGAATAACAACATCACGATTACTGACCTCACCGATGACATTGTAGACCTTGGCTACATTGGGAGATGGTCTGCGTTTGTCTATAATTGCCAATTCAGCACCCATTTTCTTTGCAAAAAACCTGGCTCTTCCTACGCCTCCGGCATCAGGAGAGACAATGGCTAAATTCTTCAAATCTAAGAGACGAATATGGTCAGCTAATACAGGAGCCGCGCTTAAATTATCAACCGGAATCGAGAAAAAGCCTTGAATTTGAGGAGAATGGAGGTCCATGGTTAAAACCCTATCAGCTCCCGCCGCTTCCAGTAACTCGGCAATAAGCCGGGCAGAGATAGGAACTCGAGGTCTGTCCTTCCAGTCTTGACGTGCATAGCAGTAATAGGGAATGACCGCAGTGATTCTCTCAGCAGAGGCTCGCTTAAAAGCATCGATCATGAGGAAAAGTTCCATCATGTGAAAGTTCACTTCATAAGAGCCTGTCTGGATAGCGAAAACGTCTTCTCCTCGAACATTTTCGTCCACGTAAAAATGAATCTCTCCATCACTGAATTTATCTAAAACACAAATGCCTGAATCGATTTTCAAGAAATCCGTGATCTTCTTCGCCAAATCACCAGTGGAAGAGCCAGCAAACACTTTCATCATATTTTCTTCAGTCACGTCTTCTCCTCCTTAATTTTTGTCTCCAAAAGGAAAAAATCTCCCTTCTCATGCTGGGGTGGGAGGATTCGAACCTCCGAATGGCGGCTCCAAAGGCCGCTGCCTTACCGCTTGGCTACACCCCAGTCCTCAAGCTCCTCCAGTATCGCTCCCGAGATAAAGTCTCCACTAGAGTGGACGTATGTTCACTTTTCAGTTTTCTCAAAACTTCCTCCGCCTTCCTTTTCTCAGAAAAAAGGCCAAACACAGCCGAGCCTGTTCCGCTTACCAAGGATAACTCTGCACCGTTGCTTCGAAAAAGACTCTTAATGGCTTTGAGTTGCGGATAAAAGCGGAAAACCGTTTTTTCTAATCTATTCTCTAGTGAACCAAGTTCTCTGATATCTAAAAACTTAATAATTTTACTGTCTTTGTTTTGTGAAGTCAAGGATGACTGAAAATGGCCGTATATATGGACGGTTTGTATTGAAAAAGGGGGCAAAATTAAAAGACAAGGAAGGGAGACAAGGTCGGAGAGAGGAACGATATCATCTCCTCTTCCCAAGCCCAGACATAATCCCCCCTCGAAAAAAAAGGGAACATCCGCGCCCAGTTTGCTCCCTAAATCCATTAAAGCTTTTTTCTCTATTCGGAGACCCCAGATTTTATTCAAAACGTAAAGAGTCACAGCAGCATTGCTGCTCCCTCCCCCTAAGCCTTTCCCAGGAGGGATATTCTTGGTGACGCGGATTTCAATCCCCTTGGATACGTGAAATTTCTTTTTGAGAAGGAGGGCTGCCCTAAAAATCAGATTATCTTCCTTCCACGAAATTGTTTCATCTGTCCCCTCCAGAAAGATTCGGTTACGCCGGGCCTCCCGGAACTGCAAGATATCATAAAAATTTATTGTCTGGAAGAGAGTCCGTAATTCATGATAGTCATCTTCTCTCTTTCCCATCACTTCTAGCCCAAGGTTTATCTTAGCAAAAGATTTAATTCTCATCAGCCAATATCTTTTCAATCTCAGCCCAACTTTTTTGTTTGTACTTTTTTAAAAAAGAAAGGGAAAAAAGGTCCTTCTTCTTTACGGGCCGGTTAAAGTTGATTGAAAGTACCTTCAGGCGGCTTCTGCTTAGAGGATGCCAGAAGAAGAGCTGCCGGGCAAAAGAAGTTTTTTTGAAAAATTCCCTGATCTCAAATTGAAAATCTCCTCTTTGGCCTGCGGTAATCCGACCTTCCTTATCTTTTTCAAAACTCCAGCCCTCCCTGCTCTCTTCACAATCCATGCCCATCTGTCTCTCTCTCCATTTTCCGCTCAATAATCCTATCATCTCGTCCAGGCTCAGCCGAAATCCCAGGAACTTGTTGATAATTTCATCTTCTTCTCCCTGCCAATAGATTTTTTTTGATGGGAGGACTAAAGCCGCCTTCTCCTCATTAATAATAATCTGGTAGAAAGTCCTGCCGAATGTATGAGAGACTTCGATACGGCCTTGATGAGGTAGCTGGAACAGGAATGAAAATTTAGACCTGACAGTTCCTTCATCACCCGTGATCCTGATGGAAGCATACCCTTCCATCCTATCGATCTTTGATGGGAGAGGAGCTAGTAAAAACTCAGAAGGCCGGCAGTGATTAAGAAAAAACAGAGCAAGAAAAAAGCCAATGAAAAGAGAAGCCCGCCAAGAAGTGAAATCTCTCTTCTCTTGCAAGTGCCCTTTTGCCAAAATTCTAATCATCCTTTTCTTGTTTCAAGAGGCTATTTGTCTTCTTCATCAACAAGGGAGAAACCATAGTCATCGGTCTTTACCTTCTTTTTTTTCGCAGAGATTTCCTGCTTTACATCTTTAATCCTGGAGAAATCTGGACTTTCCGCCTTCAGCTTCTGTTCTACCGGTACAGCCTTTTGTTTATCCCCTTCATCAACAAGGGAGAAACCATAGTCATCGGTCTTTACCTTCTTCTTTTTCTTTTTTCTTCGAAGAAGAGGATAAAAAGGTGATTTTAATTTCTTCCCAAAACAGGAAAGATTTGGATTGAGGATTAAAAGAAGAATGAATGCTGCAAAAATGATTAATATTGCGTAAATGCTCCAGCTCATTTTCTACCTCAAAATGAGAAAGACCTAGCCTGCGAAACTAAAAAAAAGAACGGGAACTTCCAAATTCATTATATGTCTGGTTTATGGATTAGTCAATAAAGAGATATGTAAGAATCTATTATCAAGGGGATTTTTCCTTGAGAGATTAAGTTGATCGTTCGTATGTATGAGTTCAGATTAGAGATATTAAGAAAATTACTTTCCCTCTAACTCTTCCTGAAAATCAGAAATTTTAGATCTGACTTTCTCTTCACCCAAATAAAATCCAATCAAGAATACAGAAGAAGCGGCGAAGAGAATGAAAAGAGATTTGATAAAATCTTTCATAACAACCTTCCCTTCAAATTTTTATCCAAAATAGAAAAAAAGTCAATAGTTCATCCTGTTCCGTAAGCATTTTTTTTTAATGATTGAAAAGGTTTTGGGGAATAGCCTCGCTCCCCTTCAGATTTTTAACGCCATTCTTCATTCGCTACGCTCAGACATACTCGCCGCCCGACTCCGTCGGGTCCCCTCGAAGAGAAGCTTGGGAAGGCTCAATCTTCAATGGTCGCTGCGTCTATCCCCCAAAATCTTTACATCGAATATAGCAACTTGAGAAGAAAATTTGATTTTTCCCTTATTTCTCTGTATATTTTTTCTATAAATCAATTGACCTGGATTATTAACGAGTCGAGATTGCCGTAGCGGCGAGGCCGCATGATAAGTAAGGGGACACAAAACTTAATTCGAAAAGATA
>JAGLWV010000125.1 GCA_023133225.1 Candidatus Aminicenantota bacterium
TCGAAGCCCAGGGGGGCGGGGTGGCAAACAGGATCGTACAGCAGTATTTCAGTCTGCCCAGGGTCAAAAACCCGAGTATCATTTCACCTTATTATACGATCCAGGCAACAAAAGATTTTCATAGCGCGCCGATCAGGATTGTAGAATATGCAGATTTCCAGTGTCCGGATTGCCTTAAATTGATCAACGATCTGGAGGATTTGAAAAAAGATTTTGGAGACAAGATGAATGTTGTTTTTCAATTTTTTCCACTCGATGGAAAATGCAACACAGTCGTGGACAAAGACAAGCATCCGCAGTCCTGCGCTTTATCCTATATTGCCGCCCATGATCCGGGAAAATTCCTTGCGATTCATGACGAGATATTTGACAATCTCCGCTCAACAAGAAGTGATGAATGGGTGAAGAATCTCGCGCAAAAATATGGAGTCGAAGACGCGCTCACAGATGAGAGAACAAAAAAAATCGTCCATGATATCATCAACACAGGGAAAGAATATAACCCGACTTCAGACCGCTACATATACGGGATTCGCTCAACCCCGACCATGATCATAAACGAAAGGATGGTCATCGGAACTCTCCCGAAAGTCCAGCTCAGGGCTATTTTTAAAGCTATTCTCGACAAAGAAAAAAAGGGAAAAGACGAACGCTCTGGGTTCATAGAGGATTGGAGATAGAATTCTTTTCCCTATTCCTTTTGTTGGGGGAAGCATGAAAAAAACAGTACTTATTTTGACAGCACAGTTATTGACTGTCCTGTGTTTTACAAGTCATTTAGTCGGTCAAAATCATAATTTAACTTACAAGGGACATCTGAGGATTCTTACACTAGAGGGGGGACCATACGAGAGAGGTTTTGAACATGGACAAGCTTTAAAGAACGAAATTCACGAACTCATCAAACTCTGGAAGGCAGACATCAAGAGATTATACAAAATGAACGCGGACACTTTCACTGCAAAATTCCTTAAAAAGACCAATTTTCAAAAAGCAATAAAGAGATGGACGCCAGAACTTTTGGAAGAAGTCAAGGGAATTGCCGAAGGATCAGGAATAGATTTTCCAACAGTGTTTGCCTATCAGCTCATCGACGAAATGTGGGTTCTCGGTAGAGACGTTCAATCTGAACACTGTACGACTATCGGAGCAAAGAAGACAGAGAAAAACCCGTCCATTGTTGCCCAAAATTTAGATATTCCCCGCTTTTATCACGGGTACCAAACCCTCCTTCATATAAAAGGCTCAAAAACTGGCTGGGAAGCACTCGTTTTTACCATACCGGGATTGATCGCAGCAAACGGCCTGAATAATCATTCCGTCGCTGTCGTCGTCAATGCTGTACAGCAATTGGAAAATTCACGAGACGGCCTGCCTGTTGCCTTCGTCATAAGGGGGATTCTGAAGAAAAGATCCTATGAGGATGCGGTCCAGTTTATCCATACCATCAAGCATGGTGCTCCCCAAAACTACATGATCGGTGGACCCGATAATGTCGGAAGTTTCGAGTGTTCAACGACAAAAGCAAAAAGGTTTACCCCATTTAAAGGCGCCTATTTCACCTATCATACCAATCACCCATTAGAGAACCTGAATCACAATAGCCGGTTTCTCAACTATCTCAAATCCAGGAATACACCGCCTCAAGATTATGAATACAATTGCCCTAGATTCAAGTCATTGCAGAAAATTCTGAATGACAACTCCATAAGGATAGGTATCAACAAGCTCAAAGAAATATTCAGTGACCGCGAAACGATTATTAACAACCGGGGGACCTACGGCTGCACGATCATGGTGCTCACAGAAAATCCGGAACTCCACATCTCACCAGGAAGGCCTGATGAAGAGCCGTTTGCCATTTTCAAATTCTCAGGCAGTGGAGAGCGGTGAGAATTTCTAAGGAAGCTAGCCCCATCCACCCTTTTTATGCACTTTTTGGGAGAATTTCATCTTTTTAATGGAAACCTGATCGCACCGAAGCGGTATCTCTATCCTCTTTCCTGTATTGACTCGCTATTTTGCCTGTGATAGCTTTGATTCTGAAATTAAGAGTGGTGAAAATGAAAATTGCAACAAATATTAGTATCTCTCCTATCGGTGGAATTGCAAGAAGAGTAGGAGAAATTCAAAGAAAAATAAATAATAGTGATGGGTGTGATCAGTTGGTCATCATAGAAATTAATCCAAAAGAGAGATCTGTTGTAGAAGACAAGTATACAAAGATTTATAAGATACCTCTTCCGAATTCAATAATGCTAAATACTATTTATAGAGAACTCAGATCTATAGATGATCTGCAGCATAGATTCGAACCTACGATTCAAGAAATCGAAGAGATATTAGATAAAGAGAAGGTGAATGTAATACTTTCAGAAGGCACTTACTATGCGCCGTGGTGTCTTTATAAAGCATCGAGAAGAATGGACTCACCTTTGGTTATTTTGTATGCAGGAATTCTAAAGTATGAAACTAAACATTATCCTGAAGATACTAAAAAAATAATGATAGAGCTGGAAAAACAGTTTGTAGATCCGAAGTTAATGTATTTATTTCCTTCAAACCTTTCAAGATCTGCTGTTGAGAAGGAATATGGAAAGTTACAAAGGGTGAAAATAGTGCCAAATGGCATATCAAAAGAATTTTTTCAATTAGAGCCAAAGAATAACCATAATGGTATTGGTTTTGTGGGGAGAGATTCAAAAAATAAGAACCCAGAATATCTCTTGGCACTCAAAGATGAGCTAAAAAGAAAAAAAATGGATACAGACATATATATGATTAGTAACATAAATAAAAAGAGTAAGTTAAGAAAGAAGTTATCTAAAGCACGTATCAAGATATTATCTGCTATGGATACACAACATCTTAGGGATTTTTATAGAGACATGGGAGTTATTATTAGCCCTTCTTTTTTTGAAACCTACGGCAATGTTTCCATAGAATCTGTTGCTTCAGGTACACCGGCTTTGATTAATAATAATATGGGCGTAGCAGAGATATTCAAAAAACATAATCTTCACAATTACATAGCAGATTTTGATGATGTACAGGATGTTGTGTCTAGAATAGATGAATTCAAAAATCATAGAGTAAATAAAGATATAAGAGAATCTCTAAGAAGATATTCATGGGATTCGGTAATTGATACATATTTTAATGTATGCAGACAAGAAGTGGAACGATATGAATAAGTTCTTTTATTTAACCTTTCTTGGGGAGCATGAATTATCTTTTTTTCTGATGAGTTCTAACACTATGTTTTCATATGGAGCGGGATAGGCTGTTTTCCATACGACTGGCTTCAAATTGGTTTTCTTATCGTCGTAGGAAAAAACATAAACCTCTATTGGTTTATCGATCATGTCTTTTGTAACAGGAACGTAATACGTATAATTTCTATCTCGTCGGGCGTTGACATATTCCCACGTGTTGGATGGAAATGATGGCGCGCGGTCAGGACATCCTACAAGCTGACCGCCAACTTTCAAAGCTGCATAAGCGCTTTCAACGCCATGCTCCCCTTCAACCGCAATACAGAGGTATCCACCTTTGACCCATTCATCCAGCACAACTTGAGTTTTCCAGGCTTTGACCGGCCTCATGCGTCTTGGATGAGCAAAGAGATTGGAAGCCTTCCATCGTTCCCTTTCCAGAAATCGTCCATTTTTATACCCCTCGACCTCAGTTATTCTGTCTGGGAAGGAGCGAAATCGTAAGTAGCGGACAGGTTTGGGAATGTCAATAACCATAGTCTTCCCTGCTAAGTAAGTCAGGCGTTCCCACTCCTTAAGGTCAGAAGAGATCTCGACAGTATTGCCCTCGTCATTGAGCATTGGCTGCAATGAATACTCATCTGGAACTCGGAGAACGATCCGATCCACGTCGGTTACTTCACCCATATCAAGTCGGAAACATCCACCCTTCACCCGCTGATCAATATTGTACTTTCCGGAAGGCCAAAAACCTGTTTTGGTGTCCCCGTCGAATAGGTTTAGATCCCAGATCCCCCGCTCAGTGAACACAACTTGGCTGAAAAAGACATCCCGGGCTTTTTTTACCTGAGAAACATGGCTTGAGCCAGAACGAAAAAAAGACCGTACTTCCAGCGCATTGTTATCGGCTGCAAAAACTGTGACTTCATACAAAGCTTGTGAATCATCTGGAATATCACATGGTTTCAATTCGCTCAGTTTCTGATGGTAATTTCGCTTTAGACTTTGCCCTGGAAACTTAACCTTGAGACTTCTACCTCTTAGGAGTTGATTTACTTTTTGTCCTTTCAGTATGGCTTCTTTAAACTTACCACTGCCTGGATAAAGAGAGATCCGGGTTTCAGTCCCTGGTTTTCCCTTTAAATGGATCAGGACAGGTTTTGCTTTTACGTTCCTCACTACTTCATAATCACTACCCTCTATTCCTGGCTCATCGCAATCTTCTGTTGTGATAAGCAGCAGACAGGAACGAAAAGGGGAGATCTCTATATTGACTGAAGATCCTGGAGAATAATTCCCGATAATACGCTCTGTCGGATGGAACTGACGGCAGTGTACTAAACCACTCTCTTCAATACCAATTGTTTCATCTAACAGAATAGAATAAGTCACCGGTTCCCAGGTCAAATTTCTCAATGTAATCAGCCTGGTTTTTTTGTTGCCACGAGAGACAGCATAGGGACCGAAGCGATCTTCAGGAAGAACCTTGCCGGAGACGAGAATGTCTCGATATTTCCGATGAAGGTTGAATATCCTGGCCAGCTTGGGAAACTCATCGTCACGTAATAACCATGGATTCCCATAGAGTTGTGGGGCAAGAATGAGCGAGCGGTTGAATGTCTGGAGGATGAGGTCATCCTCCCAATAATCCAAACAGGAGGAGAGACATACCCCATGATCCTCAGTGAGCCGTTTGAGTTCTGGTACTAAGCCGCGTGATAGGGCGTCTGCCCTGTGATGGGATGCTGTATTTGTGTTAGTGGACCAGACATCGATGTAAGTCTCCTTTCCTTCCCATAGAAACGTGGTGGCATGGGCCTGAGCCCGCTTGAGGCCCAGGCGATGGTTGAGGAGGATCAGGTCAGGGCTGTACTGTCGACACTCGGTCATCATGCGGATAAAAACATCCTCTTTTTCGGGGCGGAGAGGACCACATACAGAATCAAATTTGAACAGAGCAAACTCAATATCCCTGCAAAGGCCGACCATTTGTTCGATTCTAGCCTGTTCCTCCTCGGCTGTATCTCCAAAACCGTCAGGTCCGCCCCATACACCTAGCCTGGTTCCCATGGCTTTTGCCTTCTGGTAGATAAGTCCGAAACCATTGGGGAACTGCTCCCGGAAACGGTCTGAATCCATGCGACCGTAGAAACGTTTCCCGTCAATAGCCCCGGCATCAAAAGCGTAAATATCAAGAGTCATCCCGTATTCATCGTGAAGCCAGCGAAAAAAATCCAAATTGATCAAAGACTGAGTTTCGGTGGCTCCTTCATTGGTATTGTTTATCCAGGAGAAATACTGTGCTCTGGAAGGTGTTTTTTCATCCGCTCCAGGGTATATATCTCTTTTTTCCTGGGTAAACACAAAGAGAATAAAAATGAAAAAAGATAGAGGAACAATAATGATTTTTCGTATCATTTTATCTCCTTCTATTGATCTGAAGACCTCTTTGGTGATGTTTCATTTTAAAAAACACGATAATCTCTCGCCCAATATTAACTGCAATATATTTACTATATGCATTTTGGAAAGGCAAATGTGCAACCTTTTAACCCAATCTACGTAATTATTAGTGAATTAGTGAAAGATCATGATTAAAAATTTTTTAAAAATTGCGATAAGAAATATCATAAGACATAAAGGTTTTTCCGCTATTAATATAGTTGGCCTTGCTGTTGGAATAGCCTGTAGCATTCTCATTTTTCTTTTTGTCGCCCACGAATTAAGTTACGATAAATTTCATGAGAAAGCTGACAGAATTCACAGAATAGCAGTCAGCGCTTCGATCGGTGATACAAAAATCAACCAGACTTATTCCTCCTCAATAACATTCCAGAAACTGCTTGAGGATTTTCCGGAAATTGAAAATGGAGTAAAAATTTTAAATTATGGAGAAGTATTAGGCTGGGATGATCCGATCGGTAAAAAAATCAATAATTGGTCCCGGAACAGAGGTAATTTTACAGTTATTGGAGTCATTTGAAAAACAAACCAGAAAACTATTTGCTATATTCTCTTTTCTTGCGATATCTATTGCCTGCCTTGGTTTGTTTGGCCTGTCCTCATTTATGGCCGACCGGAGAACCAAGGAAATTGGCATTAGAAAAATTTTAGGGGCTTCCGTTCCGAAGATCGTCACAATTCTGAATAAAAGTTTTATTAAATGGGTATTGCTGGCAAACCTTTTTGCGTGGCCCGCTGCGTGGTATGTCATGAACAGGTGGCTGCAAAGTTTTGCTTACCGCATTGACTTATCCTGGTGGATGTTTGTTCTTGCTGCAGTATTAGCTCTACTTATTGCATTGATCATCGTAAGTTTCCAGACAGTGAAAGCAGCCCTTAAGAATCCGGTTGATTCACTGCGATATGAATAAAGATATTCAGACCTCAGTTGCCGTCAGCTAAAAATTAATCTTCATCTGCGTGTGTAATAAATAAAAGAAAAAAATATTCCTTATCGAGCGAATTTTTCATAAAATATATAGAAGTATTTGTCCTCACAGGTTTTTAAGGAGAAATCAATGGCCCATGTAAAGAGAAAAAAAGGAAAAATTGGCATTTTGACCGGGGGAGGAGATGTTCCCGGATTAAATCCTGCTATTCGTGCTCTTACGATTCGTGCTATTAGAGAAGGATATGAAGTTATCGGGATCCGGCGGGGATGGGCCGGGATGATCGAAATGAAAAGAGATAAAGACTATCCTAATGGGGCTCATTTTCATGTTCTCACGGAAGAAACAGTTAATAAAACCGGTCGCACTGGGGGTACTTTTTTACATACGTCCAGAACAAGGCCCAGCCATATTCTCAAAGTTAATGTACCTGATCATCTTCAGCACAAATTCAATAAAATGGTTAATGATCGTTCATCCGAAGTACTCAAAAATATTGACTATCT
>JAGLWV010000126.1 GCA_023133225.1 Candidatus Aminicenantota bacterium
TCATGCGGCCTCGCCGCTACAGCAACCTCGACTCGTGAATAATCCAGGGTTATAGCGGTCAAAAGCATTATTGGAGAAAGATAGATTTTAGTCAAGGCTTCTTCTGAGCTGCATTGAAATCAATCCATAGACAAAAAGTTTATTCTTAAATAATATTGGAAGAATTCATTTTTTTTTATATAATGACCCATTAAATGCTTGAATAGTCGCATAACGCATGTTCAAGCAATGGATGACAGCATGTTTAAATCATTGCACATCACATGTTTAAACAATGTTTCTTTTCATCTTTATTCAATCCAGGAGGTAAGGAATGGCTAAGCATTTTAAGAGAATGTCTCGCGTATTACTCCTTTTCTGTCTTGTTCTAGGAGTAACACATCTCTTCTTTGGACAGAGTTCGGAGAAGAGCCTGATCAAGGACCTCAGATGGCGCAATGTCGGCCCGGCAAACATGATAGGCCGCATTTCGGATTTCGAAGCTCTGGACCGTGACTTCACCCAGGTTCTTGTCGCCAGTGCTTCCGGAGGCGTCTGGAAATCCGTGAATGCAGGAACGACTTGGGAGCCGATATTCGACAAGTATGGCTCTGCTTCCATTGGTGATGTAGCGTTCTTTCAGAAAGATCCGAATATTATCTGGGTGGGCACAGGCGAAGAATGCTGCAGGAACAGCATTGCCTGGGGCGACGGTATTTATAAATCCATTAACGGCGGCAAGACGTTCACCCGGATGGGCCTGGAAACCACGCAAACCATCGCACGGGTCATTACCCATCCGACCGATCCAAATATTGTCTATGCAGCGGCGACCGGCCACACCTGGGGATACTCGGGGGACCGCGGTCTATTCCAGACAAAGAATGGCGGAAAAACATGGAAGAAACTCACGAACGGATTGCCGGATGATGGAAAAACAGGAGCCATCGACCTCGTCATGGATCCGAAGAACCCGAACATCCTCTACGTCGGCTTCTGGCAGCGACTGCGTCAGCCATGGCGTTTTGATTCCGGAGGGCCGAACGGTGGCATTTTCAAAACGACGGACGGCGGAAAAACATGGAAGAAGCTGACCAAGGGACTTCCAGCCGGAGATCTCGGACGAGTCGGGCTGGCTATCTCCCGCAGCAATCCAAAGGTCCTGATGGCCGTGGTTGAGCACAGCTATCAACCGAGGAGGACGATACGGGAAGGTTCAACGCAGAAACCCAATCCCGATTATGACAATATGAAGAAGCTAGGGACCGGCATCTACAGGTCCAAGAACGGCGGCGCAACATGGACGTATATGAACCGCATGAACGTCCGGCCGTTCTACTACAGCCATATCTACATCAATCCGTTTGACGACAAACTCGTGTATTGTCTGGCAACCAGCATGCAGTATTCCGAAGACGGGGGGAAAACATTTAAGACCATAAGAGGGCTCCATCCCGATTTTCATACCATGTGGCTCGATCCAACCAATAAGAACCGTTTCTATGTCGGGCAGGACGGGGGCGCTTCCATCACCCATGACAGCGGCGAATCCTGGATTCTTTTCGATAACCTGTGCGTGACTCAATTTTATGCGGTAAGCGCCGATACGCGCGATCCGTATTACGTCTACGGCGGAATGCAGGACAACGGCACATGGACCGGTCCCAGCATGAGCAGGGAGGGGATGATCCTCACGGATTTCTGGTACAATATCGCCGGTGGAGATGGATTTTATACGCAGAATGATCCCACTGACTGGCGAATCGTCTACTGCGAAAGTCAGGGAGGGAGTATCTCGCGGGTGAACGTGGAAACAAGGCAGAGCACCCGGATCAGACCGTCGGCGCAGACGACCTACAACTGGAAAGATCACTTGCCGAAAAAGAGCAAGCCGGAAGCCAAGGCGAAGGCACAACCGGAAGCACAACGAGGCATGAGGCGTCGGATATCTCCTTACCGCTTCAACTGGAGCTCACCAATCCTCATTTCTCCGCATAACCCACATACGATTTTATTCGCCGGAAATCATCTCTTCAAATCGGTCGACCGCGGCGACCACTGGCAGATCATCAGCCCTGACCTGACGACAAACGACCCGGAAAAATACAGCAAGCCCACCGGTGGCATCACTCTCGACCAGACGGGGGCAGAGATGCACTGCACCATAACGTCCATTTCTGAATCCCCGATCACTCCGGGCCTCATCTGGATCGGGACGGATGACGGCAATGTCCAGGTGACACAGAACGGTGGGAACACATGGACAAACGTACGGAAAAATGTCCCGGATGTTCCCGAGGGGATCTGGGTGAGCCGTATCGAGGCCTCACGTTTCAATAAGGGCACCTGCTACCTGACCTTTGAAGGACACAGGAGCGATATATTTAAAGCGTTTGTGTTTAAGACCAGCGATTACGGTAAGACATGGACGAACATCAGCGGAAACCTCCCTGATTGGGGGCCTGTCTATGTCATACGCGAAGACCTGAAGAATAAAAACCTTCTTTTTATCGGGACGGAATTTGCCGTTTTTTTTACGATAAACGGAGGCAAGAGCTGGGCGAACCTCAGCTTGAATATGCCGACGGTGGCTTTTCATGACCTGTACATCCATCCCCGGGAAAACGATCTTATCGCAGGAACACATGGACGGGGCATATGGATTCTTGATGATATCTCGCCGCTTCAGCAGGCTACGGAGAAAGTATTGTCGGCAGAAGCTTTTCTATTCGAGAGCGGGAGGCCGGGTACCCAGTGGCTGAGATTAAGAAGGGGAGGTTATGGACGAGGAAACCTCTACTTTGCAGGGGAAAATCCTCCGACAGACGCCCTGATCCATTATTATCTCAAAGAGAAACCATCCGGTCCCGTGAGCATCGAGATCACAGACGCGACGGGAAAACTCAAAACCACTTTTACTGTCAAGAATGCCGAAGCAGGAATCAACCGCTTGATGTGGGACATGCAGTTTGATCCAGACCCGAAGCGGCTGAAACCGAGACTGACCAGTATGCGCCAGATGATGGAGAGAATACTTCAGAGGCAGGAGGTGGAAGAAGAAGCGAAAAAAACGGTGAAAAAGGCGCTCGAACAGATCAGCAAGGAAGGCCTCACTTACAGAGAGGCAATGGCGATTCAGAGACGTGCTTATGAGGCCATCGGCTTCGGTGGAGGAAGGGGATTTCGAGGAAGAGGCGGAGGTATGGGAGCGGCTGTTGCCATACCGGGAAGCTACGCCGTCAAACTCACGGTCAACGGCAAATCGTACACTGGAACGATCTCCATTCGCCGGGATCCCATGCGGGAGGATAGATGAGCCGGGGCTAAAATTCCTCGTTAAATAGATTCGAAATCGATTGTATACAAAATGACTTATTCATTCATACCGCAGTGCATCCACCGGATCAGCAACAGCAGCTTTGACAGCCTGGTAGCTGACTGTGAGGACGGCAATAAACAGGGCGAGTACTCCAGCCAGTATGAAAGTTAAAAGACTGATATCGGCCCTATACGCAAATCCCTTAAGCCATTTTGACATAGCAAAGTAGGCGACAGGCCAGGCTATAACATTCGCTGCCAATATCCACTTTGTGAATTCTTTAGAAAACAGGACAGTGATCCCGGAGACCGTTGCGCCAAGGACTTTGCGAATTCCAATCTCTTTTGTTCGCTGTTCTGCCATGAAAGAAGCCAATCCAAAGAGCCCCAGACAGGAAATGAATATGGCCAGAAATGTAAAATATCTAAAAATCTCACCCATCCGTCTCTCAGTCTGGTAGATCAAGTCGTAATCCTCATTTATAAAATGGTATTCAAAAGGATACTCAGGTGCGAATTTGTCCCATAACTTCTCTAGAGAACCTATTGTTTGAGGAATGTTCATTCCGTTTATCCTGATCATGGCATATCTGAATAGGGAAGGGTTGTAATGAAGAATCAGCGGCTCGATTTCATAGGTAAAAGGCATGTAATGATAGTCTTTTACAACTCCGATGATCTCTCCCTTTTTATCCAATTCCATCCATTTTCTGACTGGTGAATCAATCCCCATCTGTTTGACAGCTTCTTGGTTCAGGATGTAATTGGAGGTGTCGGTGGAGAGATTCCAGGAAAAATTTCTCCCTTCGACAAGTTCCAGCTTCATTGTATCCAGATAATCAGGATCGACAGCGCTGATATTGAAATTGATGGCCTGCGAAGGATTTTTTCCTTCCCATTTAGCGTCTGATGAAAATCTGTTGTATGAGGGAATTTGGAAAGTCCGTGTGGCCTTCAGAATGGAGGGATTTTGGAACATCTCGCTTTTGATAGCGTCGAAATTTCGGACAATCCTCTCATCATCCATGCCTATGTAGATAAGATTCTCCCTGTCGAATCCCAGGTCTCTGTTCTGGATGTACTTGAGCTGAGAATAGACAACAGCCGTGCATATCATCATCATGATCGAAAGCGAGAACTGGAAAACAACTAGAACTTTCCTGAAAGCCGAGTTGCCTGAGCTCGAACGGAAAGAGCTTTTCAGTACTTTTATGGGAAGAAAAGAGGAGAGATATATTGCGGGATAACTTCCGGAGATAATTCCTGTTAAGAGAGCAATGCCAAGAAGAGCCAGATAGATCACAAAGTTGCCGGAGAAATCCAGAACAAGATTTTTCCCTGAAACGCTGTTGAAAAAAGGGAGGAGTGATTCAGCTAGAACGAGAGCGAATCCTAGGGCTATGATTGTCATAATCAGAGATTCGCCGTAGAACTGCCTTATGATCTGCGATCTTCTTGCGCCGACAACTTTCCGTAGCCCCACTTCCCGGGCTCGTTTTGCCGAGCGGGCAGTAGCCAGATTCATGAAGTTTATGCAGGCGATAATAAGTAAAAAAAGGGCTATAATTGAAAGCATGTAAACATATTTGATCGAGCCCCACGCTCCGCTTAGAGTATAGAGCCGGATATGTTTCAGGGATTGAAGCCGGAAGTAGGCTTCTTCATCCGGGTGAAACGTTTTTGGATATCCTGAAATTTTTTGCACAACCTGCTGGGCAGTAACATTCTTGTTCAGCAAAACGTAAGTCTGACAGTTCCAGGAATCCCATTTTTTTGTGTCGTATCCGATAGCATCCAGATAGGAATAAGGGATCAGAAAATCGAAGCGGATACTGGAATTGGTTGGAACATCTTTGACAATCCCGGTCACTTTCACCTGGTATTTCTGATCCATCGTTAAAACTTCTCCGATGGGATCTTTATCGCCGAAATATTTTTTAGCCATTCTCTCTGTGAGGAGGATCGAATAAGGTTCGGAAAAAGACGTTTGGGAATTGCCTTGGAGAAAAGGAAAGGTAAAGACCTCAAAGAAGGATGGATCAACATAAAGAATTTCTTTTTCGTAGAAAATATCATCGCCATGTTTAACCGTTGATGCACCATCTAAAATACGAGCAACGAGGTTGAGTTCAGGGATTGTTTTTTGGAATTCCGGTCCGACAGGCTGAGGAATATTGCTGTATTGAGAGACTCCATATTCATAATGAAAATCAGAATAAATCCTGTATATGTTATCCGCATTCTTATGGAAACGGTTGTAGCTGACTTCATGCTGCACCCAGAGCAGGATCAGAATGCAGCAAGCCATCCCGATCGCTAATCCTGCTATGTTGATGAACGAATATCCTTTGTGTTTTCTGAAGTTTCTCAGGGCAATCTTGAGATAATTTTTAATCATAATGCCTCCTGGATAATAAACAATATGCAATTCCCATGCCAATTTTCGGAAATCTCTGGGAAGTATGGTTAGATGATAAATTTTTTACAATTGTGTGTTCGGTAGGGATACACCCTGTGTGCGTTCCCGAACAGTTTGGTACATGGAGTTGCACGGGCAATATGTATTTTAGCAAAATTGCTCATTTAACACGGCCTATCCCCTGATTTCAATTTAGTATTAATTTATAATTCCATTATGCTATATAATATCTCCTGATTTCCCAAAGGAGATTTCGGCAGGTGAACTCCAATGTCAATATTGGGAAGTTCAGGAGGATAATATGAAGTACTCAGCGATAAACTTAAAAGAAAAATTTGCCAAGTTTTCAGAACATTTCTCGCCAAAAATAATTGCCCGGATGAACGATTACCATTTCAAACTGGGCAAATTCCAGGGCTGCTTTGTCTGGCATAAACACACAGATACCGATGAGGCGTTCCTTGTTCTAGAGGGGGAAATGATGATTGTTTTCCGTGACGGCAAAGTTATCCTGAAAACTGGAGAGATGTTTGTTGTGCCAAAGGGAACCGAGCATAAACCTTTTGCTGAAAAGGAATGTAAGATCATGCTAGTCGAGCCTGCAGGCACGAAAAACACAGGTGAAACAAATGGTGATATGACAGCGGAAGACAATGTTTGGATATAACCGAACGCAAAAAAGCAAAAGCCCCTAATAGTAAGTTCTCAATAATGGGGGGTAGCGGGAATCCATACCTCCCGTCATTCCCGCGGAAGCGGGAATCCATTGCTACTACCCACACTTATTGAGAAATTACCTCTAATACTTGGAGGAGGGAAGGAGTGTCACTTTAGATTTAATTCCATATATTCATACCATTCGGCAGGATAATTTGTTATTATACTCAAAAAAAATGAATCAAGGAGGGCATCTATGAGGCAAAATACAAAATTTCTGCGCACTCTTTATATGCTTGCGCTTGTGATTCTTGTTCTGGGATTTACGACCCAGATCGCCCAAGCACAAAAAAAGGTTACGTCTCCCAAAGAATTTTTTGGATTCGAACTTGGCAGCGATAGAAAGATCGCACGCTGGGACAAAATCATCGACTACTACTCGCTTCTGGAGAAAGAAAGCGGCAAGCTCAAGGTCATCAATATGGGACCATCCACCATGGGCAATCCCTTTCTTCTGGTCATCATCTCCTCTCCGGAGAACCTGGCTAATCTGGACCGGCTGCAGGAAGTGAACGCAAAGATCAGCGACCCGCGAGGAATCGCTGAGACAGAGATAAAAAAACTGGTCAAGGAGGGAAAGGCTGTCATCTGTCAGTCCATGAGCCTTCACGCCACCGAGATCGGGGGCACCCAGATGGCACCTGAGCTTTCCTTTGACCTCGTGACTCGGAGTGATGAGGAGACTCAGCGCATCCTGAACAATGTGGTCTTCTTTCTCATGCCGTGCTTTAATCCGGACGGCCAGATCATGGTTACCGACTGGTATCGCAAAACTGTTGGAACAGAGTATGAGGGTGCCGGCCTTCCCTGGCTATATCAAAAATATGCCGGACACGACAACAACCGGGACGGCGATTTTATCAACCTGGTTGAGTCTGTGTATGCGGCTAAGATTATGTTCAGGGACTGGGTTCCCCAGGCCTATATTGATCATCACCAAATGGGAAGCTCTGGTGCCCGTTTCTACGTTCCTCCCTACTGTGATCCAATTCGTCCCTACGCCGATCCTCTCATCTGGCGCGAAATAAGCTGGTATGGCGCCCACATCGCCTATAAGCTGGAAGAAAATGGCAAATCCGGTATTCTTAACGCCGCCCAGTATCCCGGCTGGGGCCATTTCGGATGGCACTGGATCACTCCCTTCCACAACATCGCCGGGATGCTCACAGAATCAGCCAGTGCAAGGATTGCATCGCCTCTGCATCTTCATCCTGAGCAGCTCCGCGGCGGTGCCAGGCAGTTTCCGGCCTACGAGGCCCAAAGCACCTTCCCGAATCCCTGGCCGGGCGGCTGGTGGCGGCTCCGGGATATCGTCGAACAGAAGAAGATCTCAGCCTGGGCGCTTCTGGACCTTGCAGCCAGAAATAAGGAGACCGTTCTCTGGAATGCCTACCTGAAAGCCAAGCGGCAGACAGAACGGGGCGCTCAGGGCAAGCCTAAGGGTTATGTTATCCCAGTTACCCAGCACGATCCGCTGACTGCTGTGAAGATGGTCAACACGTTGTTGCTATCAGGAATTGAGATCAAACAGGCTCAGAAAGAGCTCAGTGCCCGCGGTGTAATCTACCCGAAAGGCTCCTTCTTCATCTCTCTGGCGCAGCCCAAAATGGGCTTGATCCGAAACTTGATCGGGCAGACTTTTTATGCCGACAACGAATGGACCAGAAACAAAGACGGTTCTCCGCTCAGACCTTATGACCTGTCGACACACACCATGAACGAATTCATGGGCGTCCGCGTAGACCCGGTCGATGAGGCGGTCGAGGGAGATTTTCAGATACTCACCAGGGAAGTGCCAGTCTCAGGGAAGGTTGAAACTGGTGGAGACAGATATATCCTTGACGGAAGGTTGAATAACAGCTTCAAGGCGGTAAACCTCCTTTTTGATAAGAGAGTATCAGTTTGGCGGGTTGACAAAGCGTCCCCAGGGCTTCGTCCCGGAGACTTCATCATCTCCAGAGGACCGAATGCACTTCTCAGGGATATTGCCGAGCAGACAGGTGTGGATTTTAAAGCACTGAAAAATAATATCAAAAAAGGAACCCATCAGGTCAAGAAGCCACGTATCGGTATGTATCAGCGTTATTATGGTGGAAACATGGATGAGGGCTGGACCCGTCTACTTCTTGAAAAATTCTCGTTTCCTTATACATCACTCATGAGCGCAGAGATAAAGAAGGGAAACCTTATCAAAAAGTACGACGTCATCATCCTTCCGGACGATTCAACGGGCATGATCACCGGTGAAATATCCCCAGGATCCCGCCGTTACAGATCAGCAGTTCCACCCGAATACCGCAGCGGTATTGGCAAAGCAGGTACTGAGGCGCTGAAGGTGTTTGTGGAGAAAGGAGGAACCCTGGTGACACTCGGCGCAGCCTATGGTTTTGCTATTGAGAAGTTCGGGTTGGGCATCCGCAATAGTGTTGAAAACCTTGATTCCAAGGAATTCTACTGTCCGGGTTCGACTTTAAAAGTGAATATCGACAACTCTCATCCTCTGGCATACGGAATGCCTTCAGAAGGGCTGGTTGTTTATCGATCCAGCCCGGTTTTCGCGGTTACAACAGGCCAGCACAGTGAGAGGTATGAAACTGTTGTCCGCTACCAGAAGAGGGATATCCTGCAGAGCGGCTGGCTGATAGGGGAGGAGCATCTTTCCAATAAACCGGCGATGGTCAATGTCAGACACGGTGAAGGCCAGGTCGTTCTCATCGGGTTCCGGACCCAGCACCGAAGCCAGACTCACGGAACATTCAAGCTTCTCTTCAATGCCTTGATACGTTAATGCTCAGATCCCAACACACCCTTACCAGACAAAGCCGTAAAGCCCCTTGCTTTAGCAATGGGGATATAAGGCGCAAATTTTTCTTGCTTTTTGTATCGCAAGCTACTATACCTTGTGTTGGCCGAAGGACATTCGGTATCAGCCTGTGGAGTGGAGACGTTGGTCGCCACCGGGAAGCAGGAACTCCAAACACGAAAGCCCCTCGGGGTATAAGTTGGAGAATCCCCGCGCTTTAGCGATGGGGAGTTGTCAACCGGTTTCCAGTTCATCCAGGACCGCATCCCGGGAACAGCCGGTCACACAAACCTCGATTTCCTCGATACTCTTCAAGCCGATGATCTGATGAAAAACGCCGTCATCATGGTTGCCATTGCATATCATGCCGCTATGAGCGACAAACTCATGCCGCGTAGCCCCAATCTTTGCCATTGTCAAGTAGTTTATCGCACACAGGCGCTCTGAGAGCCTTAAGAGACGTAACCTCGAATCAATAATGATGTTCTGGATCCTATCCTTGAATGCTCCTTCATAAAAATACGGAATCGATATTATGATACTTTCCAACCTTGCCAATCCCTGTAGCGCTTCGTGTCAACCTTTCGGTGGCTGTATGCTTCGTGCCAACCTTCGGGCACCGGCATTTCTCTATACAATCGTTGCCGCCATGCCTCAAGCGGGCACCGCCGACATCCCATGAAATCGGCAGCACAGATGACCTTATTCCCAGTCATGGATGATAGATCATCCAGAAAGCGATATCCCTCCTCGCAGCGCAACAGATGGTGGTCAAGGATTAAAGTATCGACTTCCCCGGCGAGTTGCATGGCATTGTTCCAGGCTTTCATCCGTTTCGTCAACGAGAGGCTTTTTAGATATATGGGCGGGCCAGAAGCCAGCACTACGTCAGGTTTCCAGGCTTGTATTTGCGATACGGCCTTGCCATCCAGGAATTGAATGTCCGAGGCGTGTACAAAGACCCTCTCTTCATCTTCGATACGTGTCATCATCACCGTACCAAGGCGATTATTAGCCTCCCCGTGGGGCACAGGACAGGAGAAGCTCAATATGCTGTTTTTTCTGCCCTCAACATTAGGCAGTGTTCGCCCAAGAAACTCAGATAAATGTCTGCAGCGTTTTTCCATAGCGGATGAAAGATCATGTGTTCCTTTACACCATAAACGAGGTTTTTGGAAGAGCGAAGCGACCTGATGGGCCGCAAGCTGATAGGGATTAGCATTTACCAGCGGAACATGATCTCCGTGGAAGTGGCTGATTACAATATCGGTACTGTTTTTTAGTGCTGTGATGATTTCTTGGCGGATTCTCTCGCCGACTGCTACTTGATAAGGATGGGGGAGTAATCCATGACGCTGATAGCCTAACGCTATTCCAGGGTCGAAGATAATCTTCCGGTTCTTGGTCTCCACCGTGCAAGATAGACCGCGAACTCCTAAAGATTCAGTGCCAAGAATCTTAATTCGCATATCGTTGGATGCAAGGCACGGTCAATGAAGAATCTGATCCTCCTGACGCTCCTATTTGTGCCTGTTCTTAATCATCTGTCTTTAATCCATGTAGCCTAACTCTTTTAATTGGTTTTGGACTATCTTGAGATCCTCTGGCGTTAGTTCTTTGTTTACAGGTATGCTGCTTAAAGGGTGTTTGACTCTGCCCCAATGTATTCTCTCCCATACTCTTTCATGGATATAATAGAGAATGACTCGAATACCATGAAAAATTATGGTAATTATAGTCATTTCTTTCCAACTGTGAGTAACAAACCAGGATACAGCTAGCAAGATAACAATACCTAAGATTCTCCATACAATAGACTTAACCCAGGCTCTAGTGCGTGTTTCTAAGGCCATTTTTTTTCCTTTCTTGATTTTTATGTAAAAAAACTTCCTCTTTCTTTATACTTTATTTGATTCTAAATTGTAAACTGAGATAAAGAAAATAAACTCAGCCCGGCTGTCACTAACGGAGAGCCACACATTTCATCTGTTTCTGGTCGCGAATCAGCAGTTTGCCATCGGAGAGTGCCAGCGGAGCCCAGCATAAGTTGGTGTCGAGCAGTTTTGCACTTGCCAACTTTTTGAAGCCATCAGGATTTGGCTCAATAAGATACAGGAAGCCTTTGTTACCGTCAATGCTAATAATCAAGCCATCTGCCAGAATAAATCCTCCCTTGTCAAAAAGAGGCGAACGGCCTGTCTTCCACATTATTTTTCCACTAAGGTCCATGCAAACCAGCCCGTCCCTGGTTTCATTGGTGCTGCAGTGACCGTAGAGATATCCCTTGTAGAGAATGGCAGGATGGACGTGAGTACCGAACTCATCAGTTTTAAAAAGTTCGCTAATGACAAACGTGCCAGACTTTTTCTCCACTTTGATCATAGCTGAACCAGCCCTATAGCCTCCTGTGATAAAAATTCTCCCATCACCTATCTCTGTTACATTTGGGACAGGGATTTTACACTGCCAGCCTTCATAGGACCAAAGCATTTTGCCAGTTTTTGGATCCATTCCCATAACAGCACCATTGGCGGAAATCATAACCAATTGGTCACCGCCTTCGATATTTATGATCGTTGGCGATACGTAGCCTGCCTTGCCCGGAAGCGCCGGCGAAGCCCACTGCACAGATCCTGTAAGTTTGTTATAGGCTACAACTCCTGCTTTTTGTGTTTGTGATGCGAGTATCATCATATTGTCATAAATCAACGGATTCTGCGCAATGGCCCATCTTGGCACATTATTCCCGGTGTAATCTGTCCATATATTCTTATTCCAGACTGGTTTATGCGTGTCTTTGTCAAAGCAGTGAACATGGCCGAAGGGCCCGCAGGTATAGATGTAATTTCCTTCAACTGTCGGCACAGATCGGGAACCGGGGCGGTCGACTCTGCCGGGAGCGTCATAAACAAATGTCCATTCCTCCTTGCCTGTAGCAAAGTCGAGACAACGCAATATGTCCTGTACGTCGCCTATCCGGTCAAGCACATAGACCTTTCCATCGCTTACCGCAGGTCCGCCGAATCCTTCAGCCAGAGGAAAGGTCCATAGCACATCAGGAGCACCCTTGTCCCATGAGCGTTTTATTCCTTTTTCTGCCGAGATCGCATTTCGGCCGGGTCCAAGATACTGTGGCCAGTCGGCTGCTAAACAGACCAAACTCGCTACCATTACGAACATCACTGCCAATGCTAAATACTTTTTCATTCTATTCATCTCCTTGTTTTTTGAGTTCTGCTAATTTTTCCCTGGCATTTGTCCTGGCAGGATCAAGTTCTAAAGCTTTATTATAACATTCTATGGCTTTTTTCTTAATTCCTTTCTGCTCATAAGTTTCACCAAATCCCCTCCGTCAAGAATGTGGATCACCGGATAATAGAAATATTATCTTATTGTTTTGGATCGGTGAAATTCAACTTCAATATATTATAGCTTCTAAAGTGATTCATGTGTTTAATAGAGTGAATACGGGCTCAAAAACATTTATAAAACATTATATGTCCATTCTTGAACAATTTATGTCCATATTCGAACATAAATGAATATTCCTCACATCAACCAGGGTAGGGGAGAGCCCTCTTTTCTTGGCAAGCCTCATATTTGAAATTTAATTTTCAAATTGACAAATGGTTCCATATGTGGTACCAATAAAATATGAATTAGGCTTACATCATTTTGAATAGGAAATGTTACAGATTATTTAAAAAAGCTAAAGCTAATCCTAAAGGGCTTCGATTTCCTGAATTAAAAACTTTGTGTGAATGCATTGGAATGATATGTGATAGAGTCAAAGGATCACATTTTATCTAAAAATTGGAGGAACCATTTTTTTTGATATCCATTCAAAGAATGAAGGATGGAAAACTAAGCCTTATCAAGTCAGACAGTTACTGGGTTTTATAGAGGATAATAATTTAAATGTTATGGAGTGAAGCATGAACAAATATGCAATTTCAATCAAATGGAGCGATGAAGACAAGGGTTTTATTGCGACAATTCCCGGAATACAGGGCCTTAGTGCTTTTGGTATCACGCGAAATAAAGCTCTTTCTGAATTGAATATAGCAGCTAAAGCCTATTTCGAATCCTTTAAAAAAACTGGCAGACCATTTCCTTCTGAGGAAAAAATCATTGCTTACAGCGGACAACTTCGCCTTAGAATGCCTAAAAGCCTTCATGCAGCTCTTGCCAGTGGAGCAGAGATCGATGGCGTTTCTCTTAACACATATATTATTACTCTATTATCAGAAGGACGTATTGAAAAAGAACTCTTGAAAAAAGTTAAATATATTGAAAAAATGCTTGAAGTTATGAACTCCAGAGAAATGTCCCATCCGTATGACACCTCACAGCCAATTCATAAAATTGAAGAAGGTAACAAGAGATATCGAAGCAAAAAAAATAAAATAAATAGTTTTCCAAAATAAAATTTTACTCAATTTTAA